>NZ_JAWQUO010000003.1:0-199340 GCF_033446605.1 Iodobacter sp. CM08
CAGCCCCTTTTGCATCTGGATTGGGTTGATTGCCATGACGACCACTCCAAAAAAGAACGTTCGTTCACCTTAGGCCTTTTAGGTGGTTTGAGCAAGGAGGTTGAGCAAGAGACATAATCAGGAATGGCTAAGCTTAAATAGCGCGGTAGAACCAATCACCAGCGGAAAAGTAAATGCGGCATAGCCTGGTGAAAAAGGCAGACCGAGTAGCTTGAAAAAGGCGATATAAATAATCCCAGTCATCAAGAGCGCAATCCCAAATAATACGGCCACAATCAGCAGCGATGGCTCGGCAGTCATTGTTAGATAGCCAGCAAGGGAAAGGCTGGCAGGAGCCGCCAAAATAGCGATGGTGGGCTTGGCTGCATCAGGCACTTCGTAGCTAAAGATCAAACGGTAGAGCATCAGCGGCAACATCACAGCGTAGCAAAATATCCCAAACCACAATAAGCCATTGGCAAGGGCCGCAAACTGCCCGCCGGGGAAAGCCACATCGGCCACGATAATACCCACTGGCGGTACAAACCAGCTTGGCAGCATATGATGGATTTCAAAGTCTTTAGCACGGTGCCAGATAAACATCACCAGAAACGCCATATGCAAGATGACGGCAAACAACCAAAGCCCCTCTGCAAAGTTAACATCAAAGCTGCTCAACGCCTTGGAAACCACCATCGTCGCCATGGCAAAAGTGGGTACCACGCTGCCAACCACAGGATGTGCTAAATCTTTCTGTAATAAACGGGGGTGAAGTGCAAATTTGAAAGCTAAGATCAGTAATAACAACGCTGCAATGGCAGCTCCAAGTAATTGGGCGTAACCATGAAATTCACCGCCGTTTTCCCAACACCATCCTAGGCTAGCAATCCCCAAGGCAAGCCCTGCCATTGGTGTAGGGGCTGCGGCGAGTAATTGACGAGTTCGAGTAAACATAACGGCCTTCTTGCTGCTGACAATATAAATAGAATAACGCCCAGCTATTGTTTATCATATCTAAATGATTTGAATGAGGCGTTTAGCAAAACAATATGAAGCTCACTCTGCAGCAGCTAAAAACCTTCGCCGCTATTGCCCGTTATGGCAATTTGGGTATGGCCGCCAATGAGCTATGCCTTAGCAAGGGCGCGGTTTCGCAATCTTTGCAAGAGTTAGAGCGCCAGCTGGCAACGCCGCTGTTTGATCGGGTGCATCCACGCCTGCAATTAAATGCAGAAGGTAAATTATTACAACCCGTGGCGGAAGAATTACTCGCCCGAGTGTTAGATATTGAAACCATGTTTGCTAGCGATAGCGAGCCCGTTGGCCAGCTGCGCCTTGGAGCTACCCAAACCATCGGCAACTATCTGCTCCCTATTTTGCTGGCTCGTAGCGAGCAGACCACCACGCCACGCATATCGATTGCCAATACCCATATCCTGAGCCATGCGCTGGCCCATTTTGAACTAGACCTCGCCTTAATCGAAGGTGAAAACCACCACCCCGATCTAATCGCTGATCCTTGGCTGCAAGATGAAATGTGCATTGTGGCAGCAGCAACTCATCCTTTAGCGAATCAAGATGAGCTGGCCATATCAGCATTAAGCGGCGAAACATGGGTGCTGCGTGAGCCTATGTCAGGTAATCGGGAACAATTTGAGCAACTAATCCAGCCACAGCTCAGCACTAGCCGAATCGGGCTAGAGCTCAATACCCTAGAGGCGGTGATGTTGGCGGTGGAGCAGGGCTTAGGCATCAGCTTTATATCCAAGCTGGCAGCCCAAGATCGTATCAATAACGGGCGATTAGTATGCCTAGCCATGCAGCAACGCTTCCCACGCCAGCTTTACCTTGCGTGGCATAGACAAAAATATCACTCCACAGCTTTACGCCGATTTATTCAGTTTTGTAAGGATGAGGCGGGGATGATTTGACTGAGGTTACACAACGGAAACCCAGATCTTGAACCACGGAGGGCAAAGAGAGCACAGAGTTTCACGGAGAAAAGTATTTATATAAGTGCTATTTGGCTATGAATTTTTTAGCTTTTTCAAACTCAAAAATTTTATAGCTTATCGCCATTCGTGGCACGGAGCTTAAATCCCCCCTTGAAACACGCCGTAGCGAGGAACAAGCGGGGCGGGGTTTCGGCAAGGGAGCGAGGCAGCGAGCCAATCCCGCCCGCCGCCGACTCGATTGTCCGCAGCGAAGGGGCCTTCGTGTTTCGTGGGGTCGCCTTCTTTGGCTTCGTTTCTTGGCGAAGCAAGAAAGGAAGGCCTCGCGGTGGCTACCGCTCCAAAATCAATGTGCCGAAGGCGCTAAAAAGATTTTTTTTGTATTTTGGTTCGCAAATATGGCGAGCAACCCGCCAGACTTTGGTATGAAATACTGTGAAAACGGCGGCTTGCACACGCCCTGCATACAGCTCAATAAACAAACAGGATTCGGCATTGAACAAATTCTTTCTACACACCATCCCTGGGCTGGCCGTATTTCTTAACTACCCACGGGACAGTTGGCGACAGGATTTGCTGGCGGGATTATCGGTGGCGTCCGTCGCGCTGCCAGTGGGCGTGGCCTATGCCCAGCTGGCGGGGATGAGCCCAATTGCTGGTCTTTACGCCAGTATCTTGCCCATGGTGGCTTACGCGCTGTTTGGCTCTTCACGGCAATTAATCGTTGGGCCGGATGCCGCCACCTGCGCGATGGTGGCCTCCACTTTGCTGCCATTAGCCGCTGGCAATTCTGAGCTGTATATCTCGCTTTCTGTAGCCTTAGCGCTGATTACCGGGCTGTTTTGCCTGTTGGCTAGCCGCTTTAAGCTGGGGTTTCTGGCCGACTTTTTATCCCCGCCGATCTTGGCTGGCTTTTTAAATGGTGTAGCAATCAGCATTGCGCTAGGGCAGCTAGGCAAACTGCTTGGTTTTACTTTTCAAAAACACGATTTTATTGGCCGGATTCTCGAGCTGCCAGATCGCCTGCCCGAGCTTCATCCAAGCACCGCCCTGATCGGCCTTGGTACGCTGTTAGCGATTCAAATTATTAAACGCCTACTGCCTAAGCTGCCCACCGCCCTTATTGCCATGGGCCTTGCTGCGCTGGTGATTTTTAGCCTTAATTTGCAAGCTGCAGGCATCGCCGTGATTGGCCTATTGCCTGCTGGATTACCCACCTTGCACTGGCCCACTATTCCCAGAGCCCATCTGGGCGAATTACTTGGCGCAGGGGCGGGGCTGGCGCTGATCAGCTTTAGCAGCGCTATTCTGACGGCCCGCAGCTTTGCCGCCAAAAACCGCTATGAGATCGATGCAGACAGGGAATTTACCGCGCTAGGCATGGCCAATATTGCAGCAGCTTTTTCACAGGGCTTTGTGATAAGCGGTGCGGATTCTAGAACGGCGGTGAATGATAATGCGGGCGGTAAAACGCAAATGGTAAGCCTAGTCGCGGCGGCGGCCATCGCCATTGCCATCGCGCTATTTACTACCCCGCTGCAATATGTGCCCATTGCCGCGCTGGCCGCCGTGCTAATTACCGCCTCATTTGGGCTGATGAGTTTTGCCAATTTTATTTATTTTCGCCAAGCCAGCCGTGGCGAATACGGCATTGCCATCCTTACCGTGATTGGCGTGGCCTGCGTAGGCGTGATGCAAGGCATGCTGTTTGCCGTGTTAATGGCCACGCTTCGGTTGATTATTAAACTCGCGCGGCCACACGAAAGCCTGCTGGGCGTTTACCCAGGCAAAAACAGCTTTCACGATTTATCTCACCACCCCGGCGCTGCGCCAATTGATGGCATGCTGGTGTATCGCTTTGATGCCTCGCTTAATTTCTTTAACGCCAATTACTTCCGCCAGCGGGTTTTATCTTTGGCCGATGGTGCCTCGCCCCGTGTTTCGTGGGTGGTGCTGGATACCGTGCCGATTAATCAAATTGATATCGCGGGCATCGAAGCGATTATTATTTTGCAAAGAGATTTAAAAGAGCGTGGCATCGCACTGGCGCTATCAGGGCGCAAAACACAAACCGAGTTTATTGCCGCCCGCCACCATAAGCTGGATGAATTACACGCCAATTTTCTGATTTTCTCCAGCTTAAAACAGGCTTACCGCGCCTTTAGGCAGCAAGTGCTGATACGTACTGAAACGACGCAAACTGCTGCTCAATTGCCGCTAAGGTGGCAGGCTGAGGAAAATGAAGCTGCGCAGAGTTAATCAAAGCAGGCTCAATACAACCAGTGGGCCTGAAGGCTTGCAATACGTAGCGCCGCACCCCGGCGGCGCTTAGTTTCTGAGCAAGGGCAATCAGCTCATCCTCGCTATGCAGGCTAGGATGGATGGTGCTGCGGCATTCCAGCGCCACCTTGCTCGCCAATAGCAGCTTTAATGCGGCACTGGCTACAGCACCACTTCCTACTACCGTGGTGATCTCTTCGTAGCGCATAAAATCGCTTTTAATATCAAAGCCCACCCAATCCAAATAGGGCAGGCATTCCTGCAAACGCTTGGGATAAGCGCCACCGCTATGCAAGCCAATTTTAAAGCCTAGCGCTTTTACAGCGCACATCATTTCAGGCAAAAGCGGCTCGGTAAGAGGCTCACCACCCGAAAAAACCACCGCGTCCAAAAGACCACGGCGGGTTTTTAGCCAGATGAGGATTTCATCCCACTGTGGTGCTGCATCGTGCTGCTCACGCGCTTGTAAATGCGGATTATGGCAATAGCCACAGCGCCAAGGACAGCCCGCCAAAAAGATCACACAAGCCAGCTCGCCAGGGTAATCGCAGCTAGAGAACGGCACCAAGCCGCCAATCTTGGGCGCGGGCTTCATTATTGAACGGTATGACATTCGTTAAAAAACTGCCGTTCTTTAAACTCGCCCTTCTTACCAATATTAAAACTACTCACCGGCCGGTGATAACCCATCACCCGTGTCCAGACCTCGCAGCGAGTGCGTTCTTCATCCTTAAGCTCTGGGGCCAGCTTGGTTTGAACCGATAAATCACTCATGATTTTTTCCTATTAAGTTTGATTAAGATTTGAACCCAAATCTTTAACCACGGAGTTAAGGAGAACACAGAGTTACACGGAGGAAATCAAAACAAGGTTTTCTCCGTGAAACTCCGTGTCCTCTGTGTTCTCCGTGGTTCAAGATGTGGGTTTTGAAAAATACTTTTAACTCGGCACACAACACTTCTTTGCCAGCAACTCGCTATCGCACTTTGGGCAAAACTCGTGGTGGCCGCTTAGGTAGCCGTGTTTCGGGCAGATAGAGAAGGTAGGCGTGATGGTGATATAGGGCAGGCGGTAGTTAGTTAGCGCTTTTTTCACCAGCGCTTTGCACGCTGCGGGGCTAGAAATCGCCTCGTTCATATACAGATGCAGCACCGTACCACCAGTATATTTACGCTGTAATTCCTGCTGACGGCCTAGCGCTTCAAATGGGTCATCGGTAAAGCCCACTGGCAGTTGGCTGGAGTTGGTATAGAAGGGCTGCTCTGCCGTACCTGCTTGCAAAATATCGGGATAAAACTTTTTATCTTCTTTGGCAAAACGATAAGTCGTGCCTTCGGCGGGTGTGGCTTCTAAGTTATAAAGATGGCCGGTTTCTTCTTGAAACTCGCTCATTTTGGCGCGGATATGATCCAGCAGGCGGATGGCTAAGGCGTAGCCTGCTTCAGAGCTGATATCGTCCTGATCATCGCTAAAATTGCGAATCATTTCGTTAATACCATTCACCCCAAGCGTGCTGAAGTGATTACGCAGCGTGCCTAAGTAACGCTTGGTATAGGGGTAAAGTCCACTATCAATTAAACGACCGATTAGTTTGCGTTTAATTTCTAAAGACTGCTTAGCCAGCTCCATCAGCGTATCAATCCGCGCTAAGAGGCCCGCTTCATTGCCTTTAAACTCGTAACCAATCCGCGCGCAGTTGATGGTCACCACACCTAGCGATCCAGTTTGCTCGGCAGAGCCAAATAAGCCATTACCGCGCTTTAACAGCTCGCGCAGATCAAGCTGCAAGCGACAGCACATCGAGCGCACCATATGCGGCTCTAGATCTGAATTTAAGAAATTCTGGAAATAGGGCAGGCCATACTTAGCGGTCATTTCAAACAAAAGATCGGTATTGGGGTGATCCCAGGCAAAATCTTTAGTGATGTTGTAGGTGGGAATCGGGAAAGTAAACACCCGCCCCAGCGCATCGCCTTCCATCATCACTTCGATATAAGCGCGGTTAATCATGTCCATTTCAGTTTGCAGATCGCCATAGCTAAACGGCATTTCCTTACCGCCCACATAGGGAATTTGTTCGCGCAAATCTTCTGGGCAGATCCAATCGAAAGTCAGATTGGTAAATGGCGTTTGCGTGCCCCAGCGGCTGGGTACATTCAGGTTGTAAATCAGCTCTTGGATATACTGCTTTACCTGTGTGTATTGCAGATTATCGGCACGAATAAATGCCGCCATATAGGTATCAAACGAGCTAAATGCCTGCGCACCCGCCCATTCATTTTGCAAAGTACCTAAAAAGTTAACAATCTGGCCAATGGCGGCAGAGAAATGCTTAGGCGGTTTGGCTTCTACCTTGCCCGGCACGCCATTAAAACCCTCTTGCAATAGGCGGCGTAAAGACCAGCCTGCGCAATAGCCCGAAAGCATATCTAAGTCATGAATATGCATGGCACCAGAGCGATGCGCCTCGCCAATTTCTGGTGGATAAACATGGCTTAGCCAGTAATTGGCTATCATCTTGCCGCTGGTATTTAAAATTAGCCCACCCAAGCTCCAGCCCTGATTGGCATTGGCATTTACCCGCCAATCTGATTGATCCAGATATTCATTAATCGACGATTCAACATCCACCACGGTGCGCACGTCCGAGCGCAAACGCGCATGTTGGCTGCGATAAACAATATAGGCACGGGCAGTTTTTAAATAATGATATTGCAGCAGCGCTTCTTCAGCCTGATCCTGAATCTGCTCAATGGTGGGAGTTAAATCACCGCGTAAACGGCTACTGACCAGCGTGCTTAAACGCAGCGCCTCTGCTTCATCAAACTCACCGGTGATCCGGCTGGCATTTAATAAAGCAAGGCGGATTTTATCAGCATCAAATGGCACGATGCGGCCATCGCGTTTCAGCACATATTGCGGGTATATGGTCATTTTTCCCCACCTAGATCAAGGTAGAATATTTTCACAGACCACAATATATGGTGTTTAAAGCATCAATGTTTAACTAGATATAGGGTATTTGACGGTAATCAAAAAATTACAGGCTAAGCCTTGCCATGCGAATCTGCATAACGCCTTAGCCCTGCAATCACCAAGACCATCAAGGCGGCAATAATCAATAATGCAATGGCATATTGATGTGCGCTGGCGTAATCCAGCCTTTGAGTAGCATCAAATAGCGCAATGGATGCAACCCGCGTTTCGCCTGCGATATTGCCACCCAACATCAGCACCACGCCAAATTCGCCCACGGTATGGGCAAAAGAAAGCGCTGCGCCGCTATAAATACCATGCCTTGCAGCGGGCAACACCACGCCCCAAAACACCTTGCTTGCCGATCCACCTAAGGCACGGCCTGATTCGATTAGCTCAGGGGAAACACCACGTATCGCTGTTTGGATAGGTTGCACAGCAAAAGGCAGGCTGTAGAGAATGGAGCCCACCACTAGGCCACTAAAGCTAAACGCCAGCGGCTGGCCAAAGATAGCAACCCACCAAGACCCTGCCAAGGCTTGCGGTGCAAAGATCTGCAGCAGATAAAAGCCAATCACGGTGGGCGGCAATACGATGGGAAGAGTGACGATGATTTCTAGCAACAGCACCCAGTTGCTGCGGCATTCACACAGGCAGCGCGCCAAAATAATACTAATCGGCAAAAGGCACAGCGTGGTAACGCCCGCCAACTTTAGCGTTAACCATAAGGTGGCAAAAAGCTCTGGGCTCAATGGCGCTCCGGCAAATCAAAGCCACAACGTTGCAGCGTGCTGCGGGCCGTATTGCTTTGTAGAAAACCCACGTAGCTGACTGCTAGCGGATTGCCCTTACCATAGCGCGTCACAATCGCCGCCTGAATCAGCGGAGGGTGGCTTTGCGCTGGCAGTAGCAGTGATCGACCCACCCCGCTTAAAGCAGGGGATTTAAGCAGTGAATACGCCACCAAACCCACATCGGCATTGCCGGTTTGTACAAATTGCGCGGCTTGCGCAATATTATTGCCCAATACTAATTTAGGGCTAACCGTATCCCATACTCCCGCCTGCTGCATAGCGGCACGGGCGGCTTGGCCATAGGGGGCGTGATCTGGATTAGCAATGGCAATACGCTTAATGCCTGCATCACCCAAGCGGGCTAAATCAAGCACCACATTAGGCTGCATCGTCCATAGCGCTAAGCGGCCAATCGCGTACGGCTTTAGAGTAGATAACTCTGCAGCACCACTGGCAGCCAGCTGTTTGGGATAAGCTTGATCGGCAGATAAAAACACATCAAACGGCCCACCTGCGGCGATTTGGGTATAGAAATTACCAGAAGAACCTAGGCTTACTTTGAACTCTGCACTGGGCTGGCTCTGCTTAAACACCGCATTTAAGTCTTCAATGCAATAAGCCAAATCAGACGCCGCAGCAATCCGCAGCGTTTGGGCGTGTACGGGTAGGGCAAACAATAAAAAACACAGCAGGCGCAGCATAGCTTCCTTTAGTAATCGGGCTGACCATGTGCGGTCAGAATATAATCGTGCAGGGCTAAATTCATCTGCTCGGCCACATAGGGCTGCAGCTGGGCAATGAGTGCTTCATCCAACATATAGGAGAGCTTCATTTCTTCATCGGGCTGATCTTGCTCATGCTGAAACAGGCTAAAGAGAAATGGCACACTGATGGTTTCTGCCAGTGGCAAATGGCCAATAAAGCCCCCATCCATGCCCTTTTCCCATACTTCAATACTACGAATAATTTTCATACCTTCACCTGATTAAGCACAAAGTAACTGTGCATTTTTTACTTGAAGCCGCCCACTGCAAGCATTTCAACTCTTATTGTGCCTGTTGCATAACATCAATAATGCAAGATGAACTTCAGCAGCACAGCACAGCATAACAGCCCTGTTTCTGTTATTTCTATCCCCGCCCCCAAGCAATCCCCCGTCATGCCGCCTAATTTATGCATCAGCCACTTGGCATAAGCCCAAATCAGCAGCGGTGCGGCAAGTACAGGCGGGGCTAGAAAATAGGATGCCGCTAAGAGTAGCGCCAAAATAATATATAAAGACCAACTGCTTTTTTGCCAAGCAAATTGCTCGGCCATGCCGGAAGCTAGTGCGGGTAAGCGGCTCCAATACAGCACGCCTAAACGTGCCCACGCCGGAATCAATAGCAGGGCCAGCCATGCTTGCTGCTTAGCCAGCAGCATCAGCAACACCAGCTTGGCAGCAGATTGGGTAATCAAGGCTAATACCCCAAAACTGCCTAAATGAGGGTCTTTGAGCACGGCTAAAAATCGCTCGGGGTCTCGATGCGCAGCGCCCAAACCATCGGCCATATCGGCAAGACCATCCAGATGCAGGCCGCCGGTAATCCATGTCCACGCTAAAAACACCACTAAAGCAAAGAGCCAAGGGTCAATCAGATTAGCCCAAGAGCCCAGCAGCGCTAAAAATGCGCCTATTAATAAACCCACCACAGGAAACCACGGTGCAGCAGCGGCCAGTAGGCCAGGTTGAAAATCAACAATCTGCGGTGTGGGTAAGCGGGTGAGAAACTGAACTGCCAGAACAGGCTTACGCCAATCGAACATCATTATCTAATTCCTTACAACACAGCAGGAGAAATATCTCCACAGCTAAGAATCTATTAAGCGCGTTAAAAACTACAGAGCCAGGATGGATTTACACCAATCAAATATCATTATCTATTCCCTGCAAGATTGGCGGGTAGGCATCGTCCCAATAGAGGGTAATTAAGCCCGCATGCGCCAGCCACAGCTGATTATGCCGAGCAAGAGGCAGGCCTAGCCAATTTAATAGCAGTGCTTTAGCTACGCCACCATGGGTTATCAATACCCGATGCTCGCCTTGGCCAGCTTTTAGCCATGCTTGAGTGGCCGTGCTTACCCTTGCCGAGAAATCTACCCAGTTCTCTATACCAAGCGAATTAGAAGATAAATCTTGCTGCCACTGCGTCAGCGCCAGCTGCTGCGCGAGGCTCTTTTCAGCCAAGCCATCCAGCTCACCAAAGTGAATCTCACGCAAACGGCTATCGATATGGCAATCCACGTCAGCGCTGGCTGCTAGCTGCTGAGCAAAGTCTGCACAGCGGCATAGATCAGAGCTGGCCACGCTGCTGGGTGGAAAACGCGCAAAGTACGCGTCTCGGCTGGCAAGCTGCTGCACGCCCAAGGCAGAGAGTGGCAAATCGCCATGGCCAATTAGCATGCCAGCAGGCGCTGTTGTTGCGCCGTGGCGTAGCAGGGTTAAGCGAAAACTGCTCATTCTTTGTTTGCAATACCGGCAGAGCTAAATGTCGCCATTTCTCGGTGCAAAGCCAATGCGCTTTGAATCAGCGGAAGCGTTAAAGCAGCACCACTTGCCTCACCTAAGCGCAAACCCAAAGCTAATAACGGCTCTAACTGTAAAGCCGCTAGGGCATGGCGATGGCCTTTTTCATCCGATACATGGCTGGCAAGCAGCCAATCCGCAACCTGTGGCTGATTTTTTACCGCCACAAGTGCAGCAGCGGTGGTGATAAAGCCATCCAGCAAAACAGGAATACCCGCTTCGGCAGCACCGGTATAAAAGCCTGCCAGCGCGGCGATTTCTAAACCGCCCACTTGCATTAACCAATCTTTGGCACTCACCGCTCCGGCTGCCCGAGCACGCACCAATGAGTCTTTAACCACTTGTACTTTATGCTCGCGGCTAGCCGCCGAAATTCCTGTGCCAAGGCCAACAATTTCTTCTGGCTCGATATCTGTGAGTGCACAAATCAAGGCTGCGGCGGACGTGGTATTAGCAATACCCATTTCACCGCCAATCAGCAGCGTTTTGCCACGAATAAGCCCTTCTTGCGCACTGCCTAGACCAATCGACCAAGCCTTATGGCATTCTTGTTCGCTCATTGCAGGCTCAATCCGTAGATTACCCGTACCCGCACGCACCGGTACTCTAAACAACTGTGCACCGCAGCCGGTCACCGCGGTGTAGCTACTGGCTACGCCCACATCAACCACCGATAAACTGGCACCCACTTCACGCGCCAACACATTAATTGCCGCACCGCCGCCAACAAAATTGGCCACCATCTGCCCTGTCACTTCCTTTGGAAATGCCGATACCCCTTCAGCAACCACGCCATGATCAGCAGCAAATACCACAATGGCTGGCTGTAAACGCCCAGGAATCGCCGAATTAGAGCGCGCGGCAAACCACACGGCCAACTCTTCAAGCTTACCCAAGCTACCCTGAGGTTTAGTTAAATTAGATTGATGATTCAACGCGGCAATAGCGAGTGCTTGATTAGGAGTAGACATACAATGACCAAGCAAAAAGATGCACCGTAGACGATGAGCTATCATCGCGCAAGTAGATAGTGGGGAGGCGTATTTCAATACAGAGCTAGTACATAACCTTATTTGGGCCATTTTCCATAGCACGCTGCAAGGCAAGATCTGCAGCTAATAATAAGTCTTCTAAGCTATCCATTTCATTTTTAGTTTGCGCCACGCCAATGCACACCGTCATGGTGAACTCTAAACCGTCTGGCATGGAGATTCTTTGCTCTGCAGATTTTTTACGGATGCGCTCAGCCACCACAATTGCCCCATCTAGCGGAGTATCAGGCAAAACTAAGGCAACTTCTTCACCTGAGAATCGAGCAATCAAATCAAAATCACGCACGCTTTGTCGACAAGCATTGGCCAAATGCTTTAATGCCAAATCACCGCCAATCGTTCCATAAACATTATTCATGTGGCGTAAATCATCAACATCAATGATTAAAGCAGTAAGAGGATTAGAAAATCGCTGGCTTCGATTAATTTCTCTGGCGGCCAATTCTAAAAAATTCCGACGGTTTGACAACCCTGTAAGTGAATCTTTGCCCATTAAATTTGTTAATTTTATATTTTGAATACGGCGTAAACGCTCGCTCCAAGCCCATAAAACAAGCATAGTCAGTGTAAGTACCCAAGGCAAAATAGCCAATAATTCATCCATCATCATTTACTAATCCTGTAAATTATGCTTCCCTTGCAGTGTAGTCGTTATCAAGCCAGTACGGGTAGAATGCGCGCATGTTTCAAACCCTAATTATTCGTCTCTCCTCGATGGGGGACATTATTCATAATTTTCCTGCTCTTAGCGATTTAGCCAAGCATAGGCCCGATATTGCCATCGATTGGGTAGTAGAAGAGAGCTTTGCTAGCTTGCCCAGGCTGCACCCTTCGGTGCGATCAATTATACCAACCGCATTAAGACGTTGGCGTAAGGCTCCGCTTAAATCTAAAGCAGAATTTTTAAACTTTCGTGCTCATATACGATCATGCCAATATGATTTAATTTTAGATTCACAAGGCTTAATTAAAAGTGCCTTTATTGCCAAACAAGCAATAGGCCCAATTAGTGGCTACGATAGGCAATCTGCCCGTGAAAGCTTAGCTAGCTTGGTTTATCAAAAACAATATTCGATCGCGCGTAATCAACACGCCATCCAAAGAAATCGCCAATTAAGCGCCAGCGTATTTAACTACACTATCGATGACAAAATCGATTACGGCCTGAAAGTGCCACAGCTAGAGCTGCCTTGGCTGCCTAAATCCCGCTACGCCGTACTGCTTTCTGCCACCAGCCGCAGTGATAAAGAATGGCCAGAAGCCCACTGGATTGATTTGGCTAAACGCCTACAAGAGCTAGATATCATCGCAATTTTCCCTTGGGGTAGCGCGTTTGAACAAGAACGCAGCCAGCGCTTGGCAGCAGCGGTTCCTCATGCGCTTTGCCCACCACGTTTAAATCTAGCTGAAGCCGCATATTTGCTAGCGGGAAGCCAGATTGTAGTGGGCGTTGATACCGGCCTCGCCCACTTAGCTGCGGCTGTAGCAGTGCCCGTAGTGGCGATTTTTTGCGCTTCTGACCCGCTACTAACTGGCGTTTTAGCCAGCACTTACGCTGTAAACCTAGGCAGCAACGGCGCTCCACCAGATTTAAACAGCGTTTGGCAAGCAACCAAGGATGGCTTGGCATGAGCCGCTGGCTATATCACGTGCTGCTCTGCTGCGCTTTTCCCTTTATTTTTTTATATCTACTTAAGCGCTCTAAACGCCAGCCCGCCTATCGCCAGTATTGGCTAGAGCGGCTGGGGTTTTATCGCAGCAGCCCAAATCAAGCACCATTAATTTGGCTACACGCGGTTTCTGTAGGCGAAACCCGTGCAGCGGCACCGCTCATTGCTGAGCTAAAAACTAAATATCCTCAGCATCGATTTTTAATTACCTGCATGACACCCACTGGCCGCGCCACCGCTGAAGAATTATTTGCTGAGCAAGCCGAGATTGCCTATCTGCCTTACGATTATCCAAGTGCGGTAGGGCGCTTTTTAAAACATTACCAGCCGCAATTTGGTCTGCTGATGGAAACCGAGATCTGGCCCAATCTCATCCATCGTTGTGCCGAACATGATATTCCCCTGTTTTTAGCCAATGCGCGTTTGTCTGAGAAATCGCTCAAGGGCTATCAAAAGATAAAATATCTTGTTCAACCCGCCGTGGCACGGCTGGCTGGCGTATTGGCCCAAAGCCAGCAGGATGCAGCACGTTTGCAGCAGCTTGGTAGCGAGCATACTGCTATCGTTGGCAATATCAAATTTGATAATCTGCCCGATGAAAATGCCATTTTGCAGGGTAAAAACTGGCGAACAGCAATAGAGCGGAGCAAGGTCTTACTACTGGCATCTAGCCGCGATGGCGAAGAAGAATTAATCCTTGATACGCTAAAAGACTGGCCTGCAGACTTGCTGCTGATCATCGTACCGCGCCATCCTCAGCGTTTTGCCAGCGTTGAGCAACTGATAGCTGATCGAGGCTTAGCGGTGCTTAAACGCAGCGAGTGGGATGAAAAATTCATCCCTAACGGCGTGCAAGTCTTACTTGGGGACTCTATGGGCGAGATGACCCGCTATTACGCCAGCAGCGATCTCGCCATTATCGGCGGCTCTATTCTGCCATTTGGCAGCCAAAACTTAATCGAAGCCTGCGCCATAGGCATACCCGTATTACTAGGGCCATCCACCTATAACTTTAGCCAAGCCGCCACAGAAGCCATCGCCAGCCATGCCGCATGGCAGGGTGATCATGTCCACGCCATCATCCAGCAAGCCATGTATTTATTTGCCCACCAAACAGAGAGTAGGGCGATGGGAGAAGCAGGCCTAGCCTTTGCCGCCGCACACCGAGGCGCTACGCAAAGGCTGCTTTCTTATTTGCCATAATCAAACGTAGGGTGGGCACAGATGCCCACCCCACAAGTTTTTTGCCCGTAGCCAACCACAACGCATTAATCAACAAAGATCAACGTAGTCACAGGCATTACTCCCTCCATCTTTGCGCCAACAAATGCACCCCCAGCCCCAACAAAATACACACCGTTCCCCAAATCAAAGCGTTCGATACTTGTTCACCATTCAAGCTATGCCCCATCCATAGGGCTGATGCAGGGGTGATCAAAGAAATAAGTGACACGGTAATTGGCTTGCACTCACGGATCAGCCAGTAATACAGGCTAAAACCCAGTACCGAACCAAATACCGCTAAATAGGCAATAGCCAGCATGCTCTGCTTGGGTAAAGCGAATGAAACACTGCTCGTCTGCATGGCGCAAATGATACTCAGCAGCAGGGCGGCAATGGTCAGCGCACCGGCATTCACCGCCAGTGGTGATTGGCCTGCTGCCAGTTTTTTTAACTTTACCGCTGCAGCGGCTTGAATCAAAACGGCCAATAACACCGCAAACACACCCGCGATGCCACTTAAACTTAACTTTTCTGCAAAAATAATAAGTAAGCCAGCCATCCCCATCGCCATTGCCAATAGTTCGCCACGGTTTAGCCTTAAACCCAGCCAAAGCCATGAAAAACCCGCAGTAGCGAGCGGGATTAATCCAAACAACACCGCCACCAAGCCCGACGATACGGTAAGCGACGCCCAATAAACACAGAGCATCGATAAGGCAGTGCTTGCGCCAGCACAGGCCGCCGCTGGCCAACTGCTGACTGGTATTTTTTTACGGCTTAGCAATAAAACCAATACGCAAAGTACGGCGGCTAGGCCAAAACGCCCAGCTAAAGCCAAAGAAAAGGGCACACCTTGCACGCTCCAATTAATCGCCAAAGGAGTGGTGGACCAAAGTAAAACCAAAACTAAATAAGCAATTTTTTGCATAGAGTTAACTTAATGGAGACACAATACATAAAAAGTGGGTAGATTCCAGCGGCTAACTAGGCATACTATCTTGCCTTGGCGGGCTTCACCCGACCTATTGTGACAGCATGTATTGAAACAATCCCATCCTCGAATGTTCCACGTGAAACTATGACAAGCCACGATATAGAAGCTAACGATATAGAACCTAATGATGCAGATGAGCTCATTGCAGATAATGAACCGCGCCGCTTTATTGAAGCGCAGATCTCTGCAACTCCAGACGATGGCGAATCCGTACAGCTAGGGCTTTACGCCGAGAAAAGCTACCTTGAATATGCAATGAGCGTGATTAAAAGCCGCGCCTTGCCACAGGTAGAAGACGGGCAAAAACCAGTACAACGCCGCATTCTCTTCACCATGCACGGCCTTGGTTTAGTCGCCAATGCTAAGCCGATTAAATCGGCGCGTATCGTGGGTGATGTGATGGGTAAATACCATCCACATGGCGATCAATCGGCTTATGACGCACTGGTGCGTATTGCTCAAGATTTTTCACTGCGCTATCCACTGATTGATGGCCAAGGTAACTTTGGTAGCCGCGATGGGGATGGCGCAGCGGCTATGCGTTATACCGAAGCGCGTTTAACCCCGATTGCTGAATTACTATTGAGTGAGCTAGATAAAGGCACCACCGATTTCATCCCCAATTACGATGGCGCTTTCCAAGAGCCAGCGCTATTGCCTGCACGCTTACCTATGCTGCTGCTTAATGGCGCATCGGGGATTGCCGTGGGGATGGCGACTGAAATTCCAGCACACAACTTAGGCGAAGTTGCCGACGCGGCTATTGCACTGATTAAAAAGCCAACGCTTTCAACCAGTGATTTACTGACCTATATCCAAGGCCCAGATCTACCTGGTGGCGGGCAAATTATTTCGCCACGCAAAGACATCGTAACGGCTTATGAAAATGGCCGAGGCAGCTTAAAAGTGCGCGCCCGCTGGACTAAAGAAGATCTAGCGCGCGGCCAGTGGCAAATCGTCATTAATGAATTGCCGCACGGCACTTCCACGCAAAAAGTGCTGGAAGAGATCGAAGATTTAAGTAATCCAAAAATCAAAAAAGGTAAGAAAGCCCTTACCCAAGAGCAGATCCAAACCAAGCAACTGATCCTCTCGCTAATAGACCGAGTAAGAGATGAATCTGGCAAGGAAAACGCCGTTCGCTTAGTGATTGAGCCAAAATCATCACGGCAAAACCCAGACGATATGATGAAGCTGCTACTGGCGCACACCGCGCTAGAAAGTGGCTTATCCATCAATATGGTGACGATAGGCCTTGATGGCCGCCCAGGGCAAAAATCGTTGCAGCAGGTGATTTCCGAGTGGGTTGCTTTTCGCTTTACCACCGTTACCCGCCGCACCGAGCACCGCCTTGGCCAAGTGAATGATCGCATGCATATTTTGGAAGGGCGTTTAATTGTCTTTCTAAATATCGACGAAGTCATCCGCATTATTCGTCATAGCGACGAGCCTAAAGCGGCCTTGATCGAAGCCTTTAATTTAAGCGATCGACAAGCCGAAGATATTTTAGAGATTCGCTTACGTCAGCTTGCCCGCTTAGAAGGCATTAAGCTTGAGCAAGAACTGGCTGATTTGGCAAAAGAAAAAGCTGAGCTAGAGCATCTTTTAGCCTCGCCTGACGTCATGCAAAAACTCATTATTAAAGAGATTGAAGCCGACAAAAAGAAATTTGCCGATCCACGCCGCACCTTGATTGTGGAAGCCGAACGCGCCTCATTGGAAGTCACCGTTGTGGACGAACCAATGACCATTATCTTGTCGGAAAAAGGCTGGATGCGCGCCCGCCAAGGCCATGTACTTGATCTGCAAAACTTAAGCTTTAAAGATGGCGATACCCTGCTGGCCTTTATTGAATGTCGTTCAGTCGATTCAATTGCCATGTTTGGCTCAGACGGCCGCGTCTATACCATTCAGGCATCGGTGATTCCTGGCGGCAGAGGCGATGGTGTGCCCGTGACAACGCTCGTCGATTTGGCCGCCAAAACTCAAATCGTCCAGCTACTCACCGCCAAACCACAGGATCATTTAGTCATTGCAAACTCTAGCGGCTATGGCTTCTACTGCCTGTTTGAAAACTTAATGAGCCGCCAAAAAGCCGGTAAAAGCTTCTTAAGTATTGAAGAAGGCGAGACACTGCTGAAGGTATCCACCTTTGTTCCACGTGAAACATCGCAAGTAGCTTGCCTATCTAAAGGCGGTAAATTGCATATCTTTACCTTGGCCGAATTTAAGCAGCTGGCAGGGGGAGGGCGTGGTGTCATTACCATGGCACTGGATGATAAAGACAGCCTTTCGGCCATTACCGTTTGCGATGGAGAGAAACTCACCATCAATGGCACGGGCCGCGCAGGCAAGGCCACTGAATGGATACTTAACGTGAATGAAATGGCCCCTTATCAAGGCAAACGTGCACGCAAAGGCAAGCCTATTAGCTCTGCTTTGAAGTTTCCAGGCTTTTAATATGTCGATAGTGATGTCAGAAGCCATTGTAGCGGCGTGGGCAGATTTAGGAATTCCTCTGGATTTGCTTAACCGTCGCCCTCTACAATTTTTTGAAGAGGCTAGCGAGCTGGTTAATGTTGCAATCGCAGCGGATGGGCGAGTTTGGCAGCTTATCCCTGAGGCTGCCGCTGGCTGGCTGGCTATGCAAGCTGCAGCTAAAACAGCAGGGGTTGATATCCAAATCACCTCTGCCTATCGGGCATCATTGCGGCAATGTGAGTTAATTCAAAGAAAGCTATCAGCGGGGCAAGATATCGAGCAGATTTTACAAGTGCTTGCCCCACCTGGCTGCAGCGAGCACCACACCGGCCGTGCCATCGATATCTATCAACCTGGTGGCCCCGTTGTAGAAGAAGCTTTTGAAAATACCAGCGCATTTAGCTGGTTAAGCCTGAATGCGAGTCGTTTTGGCTTTACGCTCTCTTTCCCGCGTGGCAATCAATATGGCTATCTTTACGAACCTTGGCATTGGTGCTGGCACGAAAAAGTTCTGTAGGCACAAAGATCAATGAGAACACAGAGCACACAACCTTTGTTTTTTTCTCTATGTGCTCTGTGTCTACAGAACTTTTTAAATTTAATACCTATTTATTTCACCACCGTCGTTACCAGCTTCAGCAGCTCAGGCAATATCTCAGGTAAACGATCTTGAATGCTGCGCCCAGGCAGCAGCGGTAAACATAAATCGTAACGACCATCGTAGTAACACTCTACTCGTGGCCGCTGCGGGTCCAGCATCCAGCCTGAAAATGGCAACCAAACCAACATTAAATCGCGCCAGCGCGGCCCAATATCAGCACGCTCACCAAGGTGGCTAAATACCGCCCAACGGCCAGCAGGACGCTGATACTCACCAAGATGCCTGGGTAGTTTAAAAGCTTTAGGAATCGTGACTGCAGCATCGTAGCGGCGGCGGCCTGCAGGTGTGGTGGCTGGATCACTCCAAACCAAGCCATACCAACGCTCTGCAATCAGGCCAGCAAGGCGGCATTGATCTTGAAAATTAGCCAACAACGCTTCTAAATGCACACCATAATCGCCCACCTCTCGCTGATAAGCCATTCGTTCTGCAGGCCAATCGGCAAGGGTGATGCAGGACTCCACTTCATCCCAACTCCACACCCTATCGATTTTGCTACCCACAATAGAAGGGCCAGGGCGATAAGACATTTCGCCTAAATTATTCGCCATCCAACCAATTGCCACGGCGCGGCCAGCGCGTAAATCGCTGGGCGTAAAGCCAAAGCTACGGCTAAAAGCGCGGCTAAATGTAGCTGGGGAAGAAAAACCAACTAAATCGGCCACTTGCCCAATTGGCAAATGAGGTGACCATTGCAACAGAGATGCCGCCACCTCCAAGCGTAATTGCCATAAAAAGGCCTGCGGGCTATCACCATATTCGCTTTGAAAACGATGTGCTAAATGCCAGGGCGAGTAATGCGTTACATCCGCTAAATCTGCTAATTGCAAAGGCGCAGCTAAGCCGCGCACCATACGATCAATGGCTTTTTCTAAACGCAGGCATGGCGGTTGTTTTGTTTCTTTCATCATCTCTTAGTAAGCTGTTTCACGTGGAACAATTAAGCCTTTATCCAGCAGAATGATCTTTAGCCTCGTCAACCGTGCCTTGTTCTTCTACAGGGCGCGCCCAAAAGAATCGATCTGGAATCTGCGGCCCCATGCCTGGTCGGTAAGCCGCTTGCAGCGTTTGCCAAGTGTAATCTTGGCCTTCTTTAACGGCTTCAATAAACTCGGCACCATTGGCTAAGGCTCCTGCAATCGCAGAAGCCAGCGTGTTGCCAGAGCCATGATAGCTCCCTACTAAGCGATCCCATGTATCAACACTAGAGCGGCCCATATCGCTATATAGGGTGTTAATTACTTTAGGGGTGTTTTCATGCGTGCCGGTAATCAACACATATTCACAACCCCAGTCTAAAATTCGACTAGCAGCGATATCTAGCGTTAAATCAACTTGCTCATCAGGATCGTCAGAAGCTAAGTGCCGCGCTTCAATACTATTGAGTATCAGTAGCGTAGTGTGCGGCAATAGCAGCTCTCGCAGCATGGCAAGTAACTCTTCGCTAGCTAAGTGATCATCAGGCTTAGAGAAAAAAACTGGGTCTAATACCAGTGGGATTTCAGGGTAATCTGAGGCAATTTCAGCAATAACAGTTAGGGTTTCAATGCTAGCAATTAAGCCCACTTTAATGGCATCTACCTTCATGTCTTCAAGAATGCAGCGTGCTTGATCTTCAACCCATTCACTATCAATAGGTAAAACATCTTGTTCACCTGCGCTATCTTGTATAACGATGCCGGTGATAACAGGCGTCACATGGCAACCGAGTGACGACAAAGCAAGCATATCTGCAGCAAGTCCCGCGCCGCCGCTAGGGTCATTGCCGGCAAATACAAGCACAATAGGAGGGCTGGCAGTCATGAGGGTATTCACTGAATCAGGTAAAATTAAATTTTAACTTACTTAATAGGTAAATCGAATGAAAAAATACATGTGTCTCATTTGTGGCTTTATTTACGATCAAGCTGAAGGCCTGCCTAATGATGGGATTGCTGCTGGAACCTCTTGGGAAGATGTTCCTCCAAACTGGACCTGCCCAGATTGCGGAGCTAGAAAAGATGATTTTGAGATGATAGAAGTCTAAAGGATGGCTATGAAAAAGCTGATTAGCGTTACTGTTCTTTCAGCACTATTGCTAGGCTGTCAGCAAGTAAGTACGACGGATAGCGGTGTTACCAATATCAACCGTAAACAAAGTATGAGCATGCTTTTGTCTGAGCAAGAAGTAGACAAAATGGCACTGCAGTCCTACCAAGAAACCTTGAGTAAGGCGCAATCCAAAGGCGTGCTAAATAGCAATAAGCAAATGACGGCTAGGGTACGCGGCATTGCCAATCGCATTATTCCTCAAGCCAGCGTTTTTCGTGGTGATGCAAGTAAATGGGATTGGGAAGTTAATGTTGAAACCAGCCCAGAGCTCAATGCCTATTGCATGGCAGGTGGCAAAATTATGTTTTACTCCGGCATTATCGAAAAACTAAAGTTAACTGATGATGAAATTGCCCAAATTATGGGCCATGAAATCAGCCACGCTTTAAGAGAGCATAGCCGTGAGCGTATGAGTAGCGCCTATAACAAGCAATTAGCCATGCAAGGTTTATCCATTCTTACCGGTGGTAAATACGATGGCTATATGGGCATGGCCGATCAACTGGTGCAAGTAGGCTATTTCTTACCTAATAGCCGCGAGCATGAATCAGAGGCCGATACCATGGGTCTAGAGCTGGCCGCCAGAGCAGGTTATAAACCAGAGGCAGCAGTAAGCTTATGGCAAAAAATGGCCGCCGCCAGCCAAGGCCAACCGGCTGAATTTTTATCAACTCACCCATCAAACCAAACTCGAATTCAAGACTTACAAGCTAAAATTCCGACGGTACAAGGTTTGTATGAAGTTGCTTTGCGTAAATACCCCGCTAAAAAGGCAAATTAATGCTCTGGATAAAAGCATTGCACATTATTTTTATTACCAGTTGGTTTGCAGGTTTATTTTATTTGCCAAGGTTATTTGTAAATCATGCCATGAGCACAGACCCAGCAACGATAGAGCGTTTAAAACTCATGGAGCATAAATTAATCCGCTTTATGACACCCTTAGGTATTTTGGCGCTGGTATTTGGTATTTGGCTCTGGTCTTACTTTGATTTTTATATGGGTCCAGGCTGGCGCTGGATGCATGTAAAGCTCACTTTAGTCGCCGTTTTAATCGCTTATCACGCGTTGTGTTGGAAGATTTGCCAAGATTTTGCACGCGACTGCAATACACGCAGCCATCGCTGGTATCGTTTTTTTAACGAAATCCCCGTACTTGTTTTAGCCGCTTGTGTGATTTTGGTGGTGGTTAAGCCGTTTTAATCCTTAGGAACTAATATGGGCATTGAGATTGAACGTAAATTTCTATTAAGCAACGATGCTTGGCGCAGTGCAGCGCAACAATCTAGTCGAATTGCTCAGGGTTATTTATCTAGTGATCCAAATCGAATCGTGCGGGTTCGCTTAAAAGGTGAGCAGGGATTTATCACCATAAAAGGCAAAACAGAGGGTATTGAGCGCTTAGAATTTGAGTATGAAATTCCTAAACAAGACGCAATAGAGCTACTGAAGCTTTGCCCAATTTTACTCGATAAAACCAGATATTTAGTAGAATTTGCAGGGTATACTTGGGAGATAGACGAATTTCATGGCATAAATGCACCACTGATTATTGCTGAATTAGAGCTAACAAGTAGCGATGAGTATTTTGATAAACCTGAATGGTTAGGGGAAGAAGTTTCGGATGATCCACGCTATTTTAATAGCTATCTTTCTGAGCATGCTTATACAACTTGGTGATATTAAACAGCTGCAATTCAATAGCCATATAGTTGTAGCTTGATACTGAGTGAAACGAAGCCCAACAAAAAATAAGCACCTTTACAGAGGTGCTTATTTTTTTGTACCCAATATTTAAATAGAGCCAAGTTGCCCATGTAGTAACAAATATAAAACTACGTTGCTAGAAAAACCAAACAACATGTAATCGCTAAACAATGCTCTAGCAGATTGATAGCGCTATCATATTGTTTTTCTATTTTGGATCTCGACATGAATCAAAACCAACAATTGTTTGCTGCCGCACAAAAGCATATTCCTGGTGGTGTTAATTCCCCAGTGCGGGCTTTTGGTTCTGTTGGTGGCACACCACCCTTTATTAAAAAAGGTGAGGGCGCTTATATTTGGGATGCCGATGATCAACGTTATATTGATTATGTTGGCTCTTGGGGGCCCTTAATCTTAGGCCATGCTCATCCTGATGTTGTTGCAGCGGTGATTTCTACCGCTAAAAATGGCATGAGTTTTGGCGCGCCAACGGCTTTAGAAGTGGAATTAGCGGATTTAATCTGTGAAATGCTACCGTCTATCGAACAAGTGCGCTTAGTTTCTAGCGGTACAGAAGCCACAATGAGTGCAATTCGCCTTGCACGTGGCTTTACAGGGCGCGATAAATTGGTGAAATTTGAAGGTTGTTACCATGGCCATGCAGATAGCTTATTAGTAAAAGCCGGTTCTGGGTTGTTAACTTTCGGCAATCCTTCATCAGCAGGTGTTCCAGCGTCAGTTGCCGCAGATACTTTAGTGCTACCTTATAACGATGTGGCAGCTATAGAACAATTATTTGCGGAAATCGGTAATCAAATCGCTGCCATTATTGTAGAACCCATCGCTGGCAATATGAATATGGTACAAGCCAGCCCTGCTTTTGTTCAAGCGATGAGAAATTTAAGCACTAAATACGGCGCAGTACTGATTTACGATGAAGTTATGACTGGTTTTCGTGTTGATTTGCAATGTACCCAAGGTTTACATGGCATCAAACCGGATTTAACTTGTTTAGGTAAAGTGGTTGGCGGTGGCATGCCGCTTGCGGCTTTTGGTGGTCGTAGCGACATTATGGCGCAGCTGGCTCCTTTAGGGCCCGTCTATCAAGCAGGTACTCTTTCTGGAAATCCTGTTGCAGTTGCTGCAGGATTAGTTACTCTAAAGAAGATCCGAGAAGCTGGATTTTTTAATTATTTAACACAACAAACTAATAAATTAATTACAGGTTTAATTCAGGTTGCTAAAGAAACCAATACTGTTTTTAGCGCCCAAAGTGTGGGTGGGATGTTTGGTTTTTATTTTAGTGAGTCTATTCCAGAATCGTTTGCAGATGTAATGAATTCTGATCGTACTCGTTTCAATGCTTTTTTTCATGGCATGTTAAATAAAGGAATATATTTAGCGCCATCTGCATTTGAAGCGGGTTTTGTTTCTGCAGCACATAGTGATGAAGATATATTAAATACACTTGCTGCTGCTAAAATTGTTTTTAATGAGTTATAAATAATAATTTTAAAAAAAACGACCTACGGGTCGTTTTTTTTTGCCATTAATTTGAGTGCTATTATTTTTTATGTAGACGGTTTTAAATTAGTTAAAAATATATAACACATTGATTTTAAAGAATTATTTATATTTTTTTTATTTCTTTTTCAATTAAATTTTCTATTTCTTTTATGTCTGCAACACCCACATATTTTTTAATTATCTCACCATTTTTATTAATTAAAAATGTACTTGGTGTTAATCCAACATCCCCAAAAGCTTTAGCAATTTTTCCATATTTATCATGTTGAACAAAAAAAGGAAGATTTTTTTCTTTTACATAATTTTCAATATATTCTGGAATATCGTAATCCATTGCAACTGCGATTGTTTTGTAATTAGCCGTTTTATATTTTTTTTGTAATTTTATAAGTTCTGGCATTTCTTGAATACAACCAGTGCAACTTGTTGCCCAGAAATTAACTAAAACGATTTGGTTTTTTAATGTAGACAGATTTAGATTTTGACCTTGAATGCTAGTTAATTTTATATCAGGTGCAGATTTATTTGGAGCTTGAAAAAGTAAGTAGCCAGTGATGCTTAAAACAATACTGATTATGAGTGTCAGCTGTAAGTATTTTTTCATTTTTTCTGTCCTTATCTTGCAAGGTAGCGATTTTAGAACATTTTTTGGGTGTTTTGCGTTGAAAAATTTATTTACATCTTTTTTTTTTTTAATACTTCATTTAAGAAGAAAGATATAAGAACAACTAATAAGGGTTGCGCTTTCCTGTGGATAAGTCATTTTCTTTATATTTTTCAACACTTTAACTTATCCACAAGGCTGGGTGTTAAATCTGTTTGGCCTGTGGATAATTTGGAGATAGTTTTTTGGGATTCCCAAGCTTTGTAGTTATCCACAGAGCCAGTTGATATTGCCCACAGCCCAAGTAGTTGATTTGATGGATCGTTTGATTTTTCACCGTATAATGGCTCGTTTTGACGGAGGGGTTCGATGGCGATCCAGTGGTTTCCAGGGCATATGAACACTGCCCGCAAGCAGGTTGCAGAGACCATGGCCAAGGTAGACTTGGTGATTGAGGTGGTTGATGCTCGCTTGCCACTGTCTAGTAGCAATCCCATGATTGAACCGATGAGAAGGCTAAGGCAGCGTCCCGCCTTGAAGGTTTTGAATAAAGCAGATTTGGCGGATCCAAAACTCAATCGTATGTGGCTCGATTGGTTTAAATCTCAGCCGGGTACTGAAGCGGTGCTGTTAGGCGAAGACAATAAGATCCAAGGTGCAAAACTGATCCCTCAGCTTTGCCAAGCCTTGGCTCCACATCGTGATGGGGAACATAAACCGCTTAGAGCAATGATTGTGGGTATTCCTAACGTGGGTAAATCTACGTTAATCAATCACTTAGCCAAGCGTAAAATTGCTAAAGTGGCTGATACACCTGGTGTGACTAAGATGCAGCAGCGTGTAGAGACGTTGGCTGGGATGATTTTGTATGACACGCCAGGCTTGATGTGGCCCAAAGTGCAAAATGAAGATTCTGGTTACCGTTTAGCGATGGCAGGATCGATTGGTCGTAATGCTTATGATGAAGTGGATGTGGCTTTGTATGCCATTGAAACCTTGATCGAGCGCTATCCGCAGTTATTGCTTGATCGGTATAAATTGAAAGATCTGCTGGGTGATGCAGAGCCTTTGTTTGAGTTGATTGGCAAAAAACGCGGTGCGATGTTGTCGGGTGGTCGTATTGATACCCAAAAGACCGCAGATATGATTTTGACTGAGTTTCGCGCTGGAACTTTAGGCCGTATTACTTTGGAAACTCCGGATGATTTCTTGGAAATGCCGGTTTATGATCCAAATGATGAAGCAGAGTTGCCTGATCCAGATTTGTGAAATGACGTTTTGAGCATGGTTCATTGCGAAGATAGATTCATTATTGACGCGGCGTGTTCTAGAAAAATGTCTTAGAATTCGACTGCTCTGTAGCTTTGGAAGTGACTGATGGAAGCTGAACTTGTAAATCTTGAAGACAAAGTCGAGCAATTAGCTCAGCTTTGTCGTGAGTTACGCGATGAAAATCGGGGCTTACGCCAGAAATTATTGCTAACACAGCAGCAAAATCAAGGTTTGCTCGCTAAGGTAGAGGGCAGCAAAGAAAGAGTTGCGGCTATCTTGGCGAAGCTGCCGGAGGATCAGAATGAGTGATGCGGTGATTAAGCAACTCGACGTTTCTATCATGGGCCGTGAGTTTCGTGTGGCTTGCCCTGAAAACGAAGAAGCGACTTTGGTACAGGCCGTGGAGCTACTCGATCAGCGTATGCATGAGATTCGTGCGTCTGGCAAGGTGATTGGTTTGGAAAAAATTGCCATTATGGCCGCGCTAAATATTACGCATGAATATTTGCATACGCGGGTTGATGGAGGTTTTGACATTGCTACAATTCAGCGTAGAATTGCCAATATGAATTCAACGATTGACGCAGTAATGGGTGAGCAGATCGATATGTTTTCCTGATGCGGCAATTGTGTACACCAATGCTTTCCTGCGGTGTTTGTTACGACTTGTCTCTCTGAACCAATAATTACTTTGGTTGCCTGCCATGAGCATGCCTGTTGTGCGCATCCCCCGTTGGATGCACCTGATGGCATCCGGTCGGTGGCCGCTTGAACCTTCGGTTCAAGATTGCTCGTCGGACGACACTCGCGGGAAGCTCTTCATTGTTTCACATCACGTGAATATCATCGGTAAACCTAGCAAATCCGAAGCACGGCGTTTGATACGTCGTGCTCGTGCTTCTATCCCCCCCCTTGAAAGATATGCCGCAGAGAGTGCTGTTGCCATGCAGGCAAAGCAGCTTGGTTTATTGCGGCGTGGCCTAAAAATTGCCGCTTATATTCCTGCCGGCAGTGAGTTTTCCCCTTGGATATTAATGCTACGCGCTCTTTTAGGCGGTGTAGAGGTGTATCTGCCGCAAGTACCAAAGCGAGGCAGAAAGCTTAATTTTGTACGCTTAGATGCTAAAAATCGTTGGAAGCTAGGCCCACAAAATATTCTTGAGCCACAGTCTGGTATGCCATGCTCTCCCCGTGATTTGGATATCGTTTTTTTGCCTTTGCTGGGCTTTGATTCAAATCTAGCTCGTTTAGGACAAGGAGGAGGCTACTATGATTGTACTTTTGAGTTTCGGCGCTGGCGTCGGGTGTGGAAAAAGCCCCGTTTAGTGGGTTTAGCTTTTGATGTGCAGCACGTGGAGCAATTAGCTGTGGATAGTTGGGACTTACGATTAGATTACATTCTGAGTGGTCAAAAAATCTGGCGAAATCCTAATCGCTGATTACATTTTGTTGTAGTCATTGCACATGTATTTTTCTGGCTTGCACTAAACAGAGTCATTATTTAGCGAGGTGACATGCATCTAGCTGCCCAAAATCGCTGTTTTGTGAGGTAACGCAAATTTATGCAATGACAAAGGCAATAAATTCACAATTATTTTCTTTGCCTTAGCACTAAACTAGCACCCAGTAGAAATCTCCTAACCTAAGCGCAATGGATTGCTACATCCCGATTGGCTTTAAAGCCGACAAAGAGTCTTTACAAGCACTGCCCCCAATAACGAGGTTGCCATGAATAACTCGACTCAAGCCTCTCGGCTGGATCTTTTTGCACCGCTGTCTGGTGTTGTTGTTGCTATCGAATCGGTTCCTGATCCGGTTTTTGCTCAAAAAATGGTGGGTGATGGGATTTCCGTTGATCCTATTTCCAACCTCTTACTGGCACCGGTTGCCGGTAAAGTGACTCAACTTCATTCTTCACGGCATGCGATTACTATCACCACGCCTGCAGGTGTTGAAGTGCTGATTCACATTGGTTTGGATACGGTCATGATGCGCGGCGAAGGTTTTACCGCCAAAGTGGCCGAGGGCGCAGACGTAAAAGTAGGCCAGCCGCTGATTGAGTTTGATGCCGATTTGGTTGCACGCAAAGCTTTGAGCTTATTAACGCAGATAGTGATTACAACGGGCGATAAAGTAGTTAAGTACATCCCAACGACAAAAAAAATGGTTGTTGCTGGGCAAGATATTTTGCTTTCTTTAGATTTGGCAGGCGCCACTTTAGTGGGTAATGCAAGTAGTGCCGCCCCACAGGCTGATGCAGCTATTCAATCTGCAGCCGTGATTGTGCCAAACCCAACTGGTTTGCATGCTCGCCCTGCTGCTGTGCTGGCCAATATGGCTAAGACGTTTAAATCTGAGCTGAAGTTAGTACGTGCAGGCGATGAAGCTAATGCCAAATCTGTGGTTTCGATTATGGGCTTGGAAGTTCAGCACGGTGATTCGATTTTTGTCAAAGCGATCGGCCCAGATGCAGGTCAAGCGGCTAAAGCGCTAGCAGAGCTGATTGCCAGCGGTTCAGGTGAAGATTGTGGCGGCGTGTTGCCAGCGGCTGCGGCAAAGCATATTCCTAAGCCACAAACTCGACCTGCATTAAAATCGAATGATCCAAATGTGCTGATGGGTGTATCTGCCTCACCTGGTTTAGCGGTTGGGCACATCTTCCAAGTCAAACAAGAAGTGATCGACGTGCATGAGACGGGTGACACGCCTGATCTAGAAAAACGTCGTTTAGATGTTGCGCTAAAAGAAGCTTATCAGCAGTTAGAAGCATTGAAAGGTGAAATTGCTGATCCAGCAAAGGCAGAAATCTTTACCGCTCACCAAGAATTATTATCTGATCCTGATTTACTGGATCTTGCTACGGCAGCGATAAGCCAAGGGAAGAGCGCAGGGTTTGCATGGCGTGCTGCATTTACCAGCTATGCGGATAAATTGGCCAAGCTAAAAAATGAAATTTTAGCGGGCCGAGCTAACGATATTCGCGATATTGGTCGACGTGTATTGCGCTTGATTGCGGGGATTAAAGAAGCAGCCTTTGAAGTGCCAAATGATGCTATTTTGATTGCCGAAGACTTGACCCCATCGGATACCGCAAGTTTAGATCGCAATAAAGTGCTGGGTTTTTGTACGATTGGTGGCGGGGCAACCAGCCATGTAGCAATCTTGGCTCGATCTTTGAATATTCCGGCGATTTGTGGCATTGAAGACGCTGCTCTGCAATTAGCCAACGGAACTCCGGTTATTTTGGAAGGCAGCAAGGGCTGTTTGCGTTTAAATCCGTCGCCAGAAGAAGTGAGTAGTATTCGTGAGCGCCAACTTAAATTAGCTAAACGTCAGGCCGAAGAGCTGGCCGCCGCATTTGAGCCTGCCACCACCACAGATGGTATTTGCGTTGAAGTGGTCGCCAATATTGGCGGGCTGGAAGAAGCGCTGCAATCGGTAAAACTGGGCGGTGAAGGTGTTGGTCTGCTACGTAGCGAATTTTTGTACTTAGAGCGCACCGAAGCGCCTTCAGAAGCTGAACAAGACAAAATCTATAGCGATATTGCCAAATCACTTGGCAAAGATAGAACTTTTGTAGTTCGTACTTTGGATGTAGGCGGTGATAAGCCTTTGCCTTACCTGCCGATGCCAGCAGAAGAAAACCCATTCTTGGGCGTGCGTGGCGTGCGTTTATGTTTGGCTGAGCCAGAATTGCTGCACACACAAATTCGCGCCATTTTGCGTTCTGCTGAACACGCCAAATTAGCCATCATGTTCCCGATGATTACTTCTTTAGAAGAAGTCCGGACAGTGAAACGCATTGTGGCAGAAGAAAAAGCGGCTTTAGGTATTACCGCCGCAGTGCAGATTGGGATTATGGTAGAAGTGCCTGCCACGGCCGTGATGGCAGAAATCTTTGCCCGTGAAGTCGATTTCTTCTCGATTGGCACTAACGATCTCACCCAGTACACACTGGCGATGGATCGTGGCCATCCTAAGTTAGCTAAAGAGGCTGATGCAATGCATCCAGGTGTATTGCGTTTGATTGCCAACACCGTGAAGGGTGCACATACCCATGGTAAGTGGGTAGGGGTTTGTGGCGGTATTGCCTCTGATCCTTCTGCCGTTCCCTTGTTAATTGGTATGGGTGTGGATGAATTATCCGTGAGTGTGCCTGCTATTCCGGCCGTTAAAGCCTTGGTGCGCACACTATCAAAAGCAGACTGCCAGAAGTTGGCCGCTGAAGTGCTGCAAATGGGTACGGTGGCAGAAGTTCGTACGCGTCTATCTCAGCAACTCGCTGATTAAATAATGATCAAAACAGGCCGATATTGGCCTGTTTTGTCAAGCGGACAGATCAAGCTCTAAAGCCTTATATCATGCGGTGTTCAATGGATTGTGGCACTGCGCCTTATGCGTGAGAATCAACCTTGAAAGATCAAAACACAATGCGCGACAGTTTCCCTTTTTTGTTGGTAGCAGCTTTGGGTGGTTGGGGCAATATAAGCTCCTTAGAACTGGTGGCTTTAACGCGTTTACGCGTGGTATTGATAGATGCGAGCCGCTGTAATTTAGAGCGATTACAACAAGCCGGTGTTCTGGCGGTGATGTCTGTTAAGAGTCCAGTTTTCCACCTTATCATTGGTGCTGATGCCCCACGCTATATGGAAATCCTGTCTTAGAAAATAGCTGCTTGGTTTTGCCAAGTAGTAAGCAGTACGGAGAAGATGATGTTTAAAAACGCTTTTGCATTTTTGCAAAAAATCGGCAAATCGCTCATGTTACCGGTGTCAGTATTGCCAGTAGCGGGCTTATTGCTTGGTTTTGGTGCTTCCAATTTTTCTTTTTTACCGGAAGTCGTTTCACATTTGATGGCCGCGGGCGGCGGTGCGATTTTTGGTAATCTCGCACTGATTTTTGCAATTGGTGTGGCCTTAGGCTTAACCGAAAACGATGGTGTAGCCGCAATTGCTGCCGTGGTCGGTTATGTTGTGCTGCTGGCAACCATGGGCGTGATGGCTCCGGTGCTGGGTACTGAGCCCGCCATGGTTATGGGCATGAAGGCGATGGAAACCGGTGTATTTGGCGGGATTATCGCCGGTGCGCTGGCGGCGGGTCTGTTCAATAAATACTATCGCATCGAGCTGCCTCCTTACCTTGGCTTCTTTGCCGGTAAGCGCTTTGTGCCGATTGCAACTGGTATTGCGGCTATTTTTGTCGGCGTGATCTTGTCGCTGATCTGGCCACCGATTCAGGGCGTGATTAAAAGCTTCTCGCAATGGGCCGCCTATGCGGATCCGCGTATTGCTGCAACGTTGTACGGTTTTGTAGAGCGTATGCTGGTGCCGTTTGGTCTGCACCATATCTGGAATGTACCGTTCTTCTTTGAAATTGGTAATTACGTGGTGGATGGCAAGCCTGCTGTGCACGGCGATATTGCTCGCTTCTTTGCCGGTGATCCAACGGCCGGTATCTTGTCTGGTGCGTTCTTATTCAAGATGTTTGGTCTACCTGCGGCTGCCATTGCTATTTGGCACACAGCTAAGCCAGAAAACCGCGTCAAGATCGGCGGGATTATGGTTTCAGCGGCGTTGACATCATTTATGACCGGTATTACCGAGCCTATCGAATTTGCTTTCTTATTTGTGGCTCCACAGCTTTACCTGATTCATGCCTTATTGGCTGCCTCTACCCAGTTTGTAGCTAACTCGCTGCATATCCATATGGGCTTTAGCTTCTCGCAAGGTGGTATTGACTTCTTGATGTTTAATGCTCTGGGTAAATATGCGCAAAACTGGTGGCTGATTCTGCCGCTGGGCGCGGTTTATGCAGCGATTTACTACTCGGTATTCCGTTTTGTGATTGTAAAACTCAATCTGAAAACACCGGGTCGTGAAGACGAAACGGCTGAAGAGCATGTGGTAGATAGCAGCGAGCATGGCCGTGCACGTGAATTAGTGCTGGCATTTGGTGGTCGCAGCAATATCAGTGGTTTAGATGCATGTATTACCCGTTTGCGTATTTCGGTTAAAGATATCTCGAAAGTAAATCAGCCTAAGCTCAAAGCGATGGGTGCTGCAGGTGTGATGGTAGTGGGCAATGGTATTCAGGCTATTTTTGGTACCCAGTCAGATAATCTAAAATCCGATATGGTAAGTTACCTGAAAGTGGCCGGCCCAGAAGCCGATGCGGTGACTGCTCCGGTGCAGGCTGTACCAGCGGCTACTGCAAATGCTACTCCGGCAAGCACTACGGGTAGCGATATCCATGGTAAAGCGATGCAAATTCAGGCGGCTTTGGGTGGTTTATCCAATATCCGTAAGCTAGAAGCCATTGCGGGCACGCGTTTACGTGTAGAGCTGGCAGATGCATCGCGCTTGAATGAAGCCGCTTTAAAAGAGGCAGGCGTTGAAGGTGTAATGCCACAGGGTGAACAAGTATTTCACCTAATTGTGGGCCAACAGGCTGGTGATGTTGCGAGTGCCTTAGCAAAATAAAAGCTTGGTAGTTTATGAGAAAGCCCGTCAGCAGTGACGGGTTTTTTTTCGTTGAAATAAAGAGTAATGGTAAGCTGGATGTCAAAATATCTTACTCGCATAGATAAATATGAATGCATTTGAGCGTGATGGATTTACTTTGGTTTCCGCCGTATTAAACCCTGCGGAATGCAGAACTATTGCTGGGTAGATTGAAAAAATGCGTTGTACTACGATAGGAACACGGCGCCTATTATTACAAGATGGGTCGATCTCTGGCTGTAAAAGTACGCCAGCACCCAGCTTTATCACCATTGATCCCAGCAGGCTTGGTTGCGGTGCAGTGCACTTTTTTTTGAAAAATCTGCTTCCCGTAATTGGCTGGTCGCTGTGCATCAAGATTTAAGCATTCCTGTGGCAGAGCGTATTGAGCACCCTGCATTGCAGGGCTGGTCAGTTAAAGAAGGCCAGCTGTATGTACGTGCGCCTGTAGAGGTGTTGCAGCAGTTGATTGCGGTGAGGATACATCTGGATGCCTGCGGGGCAGAGGATGGCCCGCTACGCTTGGTGCCAGGATCGCATTTGCAGGGCTTGGTGACGGCGGAGGATGCTGCCTTAGCTCGCCAGCAAGAAATCGTCTGTGTGGCTGAATCTGGTAGTGCTTTGTTGATGCGGCCCTTACTTTTGCACTCATGTTCAAAATCTTCTGGAAAAAGTCAGCGCAGAGTCTTGCACTTTCTGTTTGCCCCCTTAGAACTGCCTTTGGGGCTTCGCTGGAGCGATATAGTTTGATTGGGGTATTTTTTTGATTATTTGTAAAGCAAAAACGTGTTATTTTTTGTGGAACGGATTGCCAATCGCAGTGCTAACTAGGAAATAAACCATGAATAAAGTTTTACGCAGAAGCCGTGATGACCAATGGATTGCAGGGGTAATGGGCGGGCTGGCTGATTATCTGGGAATAGGCTCGGGCAAACTGCGGCTGATTTTTGTAATTGTGTCTTGTCTTTCAGCTGCATTTCCAGGTATTTTTGTTTACTTGATTCTGTGGTTTTTAATACCCAAGCAATAGATTAAGTTTGCCGTTTTGTATTGATCTCATTTCTGGCTAGGCTCTATTTATAAAAAACATAAGCTGAGTTATTAATGCCCATTTCTGCGTTTGCACTGGTTATTCTGGCTGGCTTTATTCATTCCTTGTGGAATGTTGCGGCGAAAAAAGCCGGTGGAGACGCGCGCTTCGCTGGTTTTTCCAGCCTGATTATTATGGTGGTCTGGGCGCCGGTCGGTATTTATTATGGTTGGGATGTGGTGCCAAGCTGGGGTTGGCGTGAATGGGCTTTTGTTTCGCTCTCAGGCGTCTTGCATGTGCTGTATTTTGTGGCGCTACTGCGAGGCTATCGTAAGGCCGATTTAACGGTGGTGTACCCGATAGCGCGTGGTTCTGGGCCGCTAATTTCTTCAGTGTGTGCGATATTTTTGCTTGGCGAAGTGTTGTCTTTACAGGGCATGCTGGGAATGTTGGCGGTTGTGGCTGGTGTGTTTTTAATTGCCGGTGGGCCAAAAATATTTAAAACGATGCAAGATGCAAGCCAAGGCCCACGTGTACGGCAGGGACTATTTTATGGCTTGCTAACAGGTATATTTATTGCCAGTTATACGGTTTTAGATGGTTATGCAGTTAAAGTTTTATTACTTTCACCGATTTTGCTGGATTACTTTGGCAATTTTATTCGGATCATTTTTTTAGCTCCGTCCTTACTAAAAGACAAAGCAACTTCGCTTTCCATGTGGAAAACACAATGGAAATACGCGCTGATTGTGGCGGTGGTTAGCCCTATTTCCTATGTTCTTGTTTTGTTTGCTATGCAGACGGCCCCACTTAGCCATGTTGCCCCTGCTCGTGAAGTCTCTATGTTATTTGCTGCCTTAATTGGTGGCCGATTACTTGGAGAAGGGGATCGGGTATTGCGTTTGCTGGGGGCGGTATTGATTGCTACAGGTGTGGTTGCCTTAGGGATGTAAAAACGGGCTTGTGAATCACAAGCCCGCTCTAGCTTAAAACCCCATTGCCAGATTAAAACCTTCGGCAATAGCGCGTTTAGCGTCTACTTCCCCGGCCAGCAATGCGCCGCCAATGCGATGCACGGGTGCTCCGCTTGCACTGAGTTCATCCCAAAGCGTTGTTACCGATTCCTGCCCTGCGCAGAGCACAATCTGATCGACTTCAAGGCAGATTTCTTCATTATTTTGCTTGATATGCAGGCCAGCATCGTCGATTTTCAGGTATTCAACCGAGCCGAGCAGGTTCACGCCGCGTAATTGCAAAGTGGCACGGTGTACCCAGCCAGTGGTCTTGCCTGGGCCGCTGCCAGGTTTGCCCTTGCTGCGTTTTAATAGCCAGATTTCACGGCCGCTAGGCTGCATGGCGGGTTTGGCTAAGCTGCCTGCGCTGCTCATGCTGGAATCAATCCCCCAGTCGCGGATAAAGTTGTCTGTTGGGCTGAGATCGGTGTGGGTTTCGGATAAAAATACCGCCGTATCAACGCCAATGCCACCTGCGCCAATAATAGCAATTTTTTTGCCCGGTTTAACTTCCCCACGCAGCAGGGCTGGGTAGGAAACCACGCTAGGGTGATCGATTCCTATTAAGGCGGGCACGCGTGGCTTTACGCCGCTGGCGACGACAATTTCATCAAATTCGCCAGCTAGCTCGGCTGCTTTGGCAAAGTGATTCAGTTTTACGGTTACGCCAAGGTAATCGAGCTGATTGCGGTAGTAGCGCAGCGTTTCGGTGAATTCTTCTTTACCTGGGATGCGTTGGGCAATACCAAATTGGCCACCAATGGCACTGCTGGCTTCATACAGGGTGACCTGATGGCCACGGCTGGCTGCGGCGGTGGCACAAGACAGCCCAGCAGGGCCCGCGCCAATCACGGCGATGCGTTTGGCTTGCTGGGTTTTGGCCGCAATCGGGAATTCAGTTTCGCGGCAGGCGCGCGGGTTAACTAAGCAGGACGCCGCTTTGCCTTCAAACACATGGTCTAAACAAGCTTGATTACAGGCGATACAGGTGTTGATCAGGTTTGCTTGTTTGGCGGCGGTTTTGTTTACAAAATCAGGGTCTGCTAATAATGGGCGGGCCAGCGACACCATATCGGCATCACCGCTGGCTAAAATATGCTCGGCAATTTCTGGCGTGTTGATGCGGTTTACCGCGATCAGCGGGATAGACACATGATCTTTTAGTTTGCGGGTAACCCAGCTGAAACCACCGCGCGGCACGGCGGCGGCGATGGTTGGAATACGGGCTTCGTGCCAGCCAATACCTGTATTGATGATGCTCACGCCAGCGGCTTCAAGTAGCTGGGCAAGGATAATTGCCTCTGGCAGGGTGCCGCCGTCTTGGACTAAATCGAGCAAAGACAGGCGGAAGATGACGATAAAGTTGGGGCCAACCGCAGCGCGCACGGCTTTGCTAATTTCAACCGCGATACGTTGGCGGCGGGTGGCGTCACCGCCCCATTCGTCGTTCCGTTGATTAACATGGCTGCAAAGGAATTGGTTAATCAGATAGCCTTCCGAGCCCATGATTTCTACACCATCGTAACCCGCAGCTTGGGCGAGCTTTGCGGTAGTGGCAAAATCGGCGATGGTGGCTTTAATTTCTGCATCACTTAATGCGTGCGGTGTAAACGGCGTAATCGGTGAGGCAATGGCGGAAGGGGCCACGCTGGCGGTGTGGTAGGCATAGCGGCCTGCGTGCAAAATTTGTAAACAGATTTTGCCACCTGCATCGTGCACGGCTTGGGTGATGGGCAGATGGCGGGGGATATCAGCTTCATCGGCCAGCATGGCCGCATCTTCATAAATACGGCCTGCTGCATTGGGTGCGATGCCGCCGGTTACAATCAAGCCCACGCCCCCTTTGGCACGCTCAGCATAAAAAGCGGCCATGCGCTCAGGCCCATCAGGTGCTTCTTCAAGCCCCGTGTGCATAGATCCCATCAAAACGCGGTTTTTAAGGGTGGTAAAGCCCAGATCGAGCGGGCTTAATAGCTGTGTGTAGGTCGACATTGCGGCATTTCCAAACGATTGTTTGAATTAACATTAGCCTGATTCCTCTGGCTTGTCCTATTGGGGTTTACCAGCAGAGCGCAGGAGATGGCGTATTTGCTTACCGTTTTGGTAAAAATAGCCTGTGTATTTTTGAATAATAGCCTGAGTGATGGCCTTGAAATGTTGAATTTAAGGTAAGGTAATGCCTCCATTTTACCGCCAGACACTATGACTACTACTCACTGGAAATCGCTCTTGTTCTCTCGGCGCATGCTGATTTGTGTGTTTACCGGATTTGCCTCGGGTTTACCGCTGTATATCCTGATTAACTTAGTCCCTGCGTGGTTAAAAAGCGAAGGGGTAAATTTAAAAGCGATTGGATTTTTCGCGCTGATCCAGTTTCCTTTTACTTGGAAATTTATCTGGGCTCCCTTATTGGATCGCTATGCTGTGCCGGGTTTAGGCAGGCGGCGCGGCTGGATGCTGCTCACTCAAATTGCCTTGCTGGGTTTAATCGCCTCATTTGGATTATTTAACCCAAAGCTCGATTTATGGTCGATTGCCTACCTGGCCATGGCTTTGGCATTTTTTAGTGCTAGTCAGGATATTGTGCTGGATGCTTATCGGCGTGAAATTCTGAGCGATGAAGAATTAGGCCTAGGTACTTCAGTGCATGTAAATGCCTATCGCATTGCCAGCCTGATTCCCGGTGCGTTTTCTTTGATTTTGGCCGATCATTTGCCATGGGCGCAGGTGTTTATGATTACCGGTTTGTTTATGCTGCCGGGAATTGTGATGACACTGTTGGTGAGCGAGCCGCAATTAGTCCGCCCGCCTAAAACACTGCGTGAGGCGGTGGTTGAGCCTTTCTACGAATTTATGACCCGCCACGGCTGGCGTAATGCCATATGGATTTTGGCATTTATCTTTTTATATAAATTAGGCGACAGCATGGCCACCGCGTTGGCGACGCCGTTTTATTTAGAAATGGGTTTTAGTAAAACAGAAATTGGCGTGATCGCTAAAAATGCAGGGCTATGGCCTGCGGTATTTGGCGGTATTGTGGGTGGCGTGTGGATGTTAAAGCTGGGGATCAATCGCGCATTGTGGCTGTTTGGCGTGGTGCAGGTCTTGTCTATCTTAGGGTTTGCTTGGTTGGCGACTATGGGCACGGATAAAATGGCCTTAGCCAGTGTGATTGCTTTTGAGGCCTTAGGTGTTGGGCTGGGAACTGCAGCTTTTACTGCCTTTATCGCCAGAACGACTGATCCGCGCTATACCGCAACCCAGTTTGCCTTGTTTACCAGCCTAGCAGCAGTGCCCCGCACCTTTATTAATGCCAGCACGGGCTGGTTGGTAGAACAAATGGGCTGGATCAATTTCTTTTTCCTATGCACCGCTTTGGCGATTCCGGGCATGTTGCTGCTGTTTAAAGTCGCACCGTGGAATTCAGAAAAATCAACACCCAAATCTTAAAGTACAGCAACGATGCAAGAATGGAAAAAACCTAAATCTTGAACCACGGAGGACACGGAGAGCACGGAGTTTCACGGAGAAAACTATCCGCCTCTGTGCTCTCTGTGGTTCAAGATTTGGGTTTAGATTTAATTAACTTGGTAGTCGTAGTTCACAATCAGCGGGGCGTGGTCGGAGAATTTTTCGTCTTTATAAACGAACGCACTTTGCGCCGTGGCTGCAATGCCGGGGGTGGTGATGTGGTAGTCGATACGCCAACCCACATCTTTGGCATAAGCTTGGCCACGGTTGCTCCACCATGTGTAGCCGGGGATTTCTGGGTAAAGCTTGCGCCAGACATCTACAAAATTTAGCTCGCTGAATAGTTTACCCAGCCAACTACGCTCTTCTGGTAAGAAGCCTGAGTTTTTCAGATTGCCTTTCCAGTTTTTAAGATCGATTTCATTGTGAGCGATATTCCAGTCACCCAGCAGAACCACTTCGCGCCCGCTGGCGGCAAGCTGCTCTAAATGTGGGCGGAAACGCTCCAGAAATGAGAATTTAACCTGCTGTCGCTCGTCTGACGATGAGCCTGATGGCAAATAAAGGGAGATGACAGATAGATTGCCAAAGTCGGCTTGTAAATAGCGGCCTTCAAAATCGATATCGGCAATACCAAGGCCGGTAATGACACGGTCTGGTTCGCGGCGGCAATAGAGCCCTACGCCGCTATAGCCTTTTTTGTTCGCATAATGAAAAAAACCTTTTAGCCCTTCTGGTGTCTTCATTTGCTGGGAAAGATCGGCTTCTTGTGCTTTAAGTTCTTGCAAGGCCACCACATCGGCGTCTTGTTTTGCCAGCCATTCAAAAAAGCCCTTATTTGCAGCCGAGCGAATGCCGTTTAAATTAGCACTGATAATGCGCATTCGGTGTCCTTTTGTAAGAAATGTTATGCTTCGCAATATTGAGATCAATAATAAAACAGGAAAATGCAGCATGAGTGATTTTCGCCGCGACTTTATTTCTTTTGCTGTAGAGCAAAATGTGCTGTGTTTTGGTGATTTTATCACTAAGGCTGGCCGTCAATCGCCGTACTTTTTTAACGCAGGTTTATTTAGCGACGGCACATCGGTAGGTGCGTTGGCGCAGTTTTATGCACAGGCGGTATTAGCGTCTGGCGTAGAGTTTGATGTGTTATTCGGGCCAGCCTATAAAGGAATTGTCTTGGCATCGGCGACCGCTGTGGCTTTGGCAGCGCAGGGCCGGAATGTGCCCTTTGTGTTTAATCGTAAAGAAGCGAAAGATCATGGTGAAGGCGGCGTTTTAGTGGGCGCACCGCTTAAAGGCCGAGTGATGATTATTGATGACGTGATTTCTGCCGGTACTTCGGTGCGTGAGTCGGTGAATATGATTCGTGCTGCGGGTGCCGAGCCAGCTGGGGTTTTAATTGCACTTGATCGAATGGAGCGTGGTCAAGGTGCGTTGTCGGCAGTGCAAGAAGTGGAACAGCAGTTTGGCATTCCTGTGATCCCTATTGCTTCTTTGGATGATTTGCTAGGGTATTTGGGCGCTCAGGCTGGCACGGATGAGAAATTAGCTAAAGTGAGCGCTTACCGTAATCAGTACGGCATCTAAAAGGTCTATTTCATGTTGCGTGGTTTCTTTACCTTTTTACTGTTGGCGCTATTTACGGCAACGGCCTCGGCTAAGCTGTATCGCTGGGTTGATGAAACAGGGCGGGTGCAATACAGCGACAAACCGCCGTCGATCACACCTAGCAGCGGTATATCTGAGCTCAATAAATCAGGAATGGTAAAAACCACGCCCGTGCCTGTGATAAGCAAGGAAGCGCAAGACCAAAAATTGCAGGAACAAGCGCAGCAAAAAGAGCAGCAGCGGAAAGATCGTGCCTTATTACAATCGTTTTCTCGACCTGAAGAAATTGATATTATTCGAGATCGGCGTATTGGCATGATTCAATCTGCAACGATTGCAAATACTATGCGCTTGCAAACGGCAACACAGCGTAAAGAGCGTATAGAAAAACAAATGAGTCGCTTAAATAAAAATAATAGGCCTATCCCTGCTGATTTGGACGCTGAGTATGCTTTGGCTAAAAAAGAATTGTTGGATATTAATGCGGATAATAAAAATAAATTAAATGATATTGAAATAGTTAAAGCTAAGGCAGAAGAAGATAAAAAACGCTTATTAGAGCTTAAATCACCTGCTCCAAAATAAAACCATGCACTATTTTTTATAAAAATAATTAATATATAATTGAAGAGTAAAAAACCATGACAGAGCAACTAACTTCCCCAAAAATTGTTTTGGGAATTGATATCGGTGGCACAGGGATTAAAGGTGCGCCGGTTAATGTTGAGACCGGCGAGCTATTAGCTGAGCGTATTCGTATTGATACGCCGCAGCCCGCCACGCCAGAGGCTGTGGGCTTGGTGGTTAAGCAATTGGTTGAGCAGTTTAATTGGCAAGGCCCAATTGGCTGTACTTTCCCTGCCATTGTACATAACGGGGTGACACTTTCTGCCGCCAATGTAGATCCTTCTTGGTTGAATGCACCCGCTCAGGATATTTTGGCTCAAGTAACGGGCTTGCCCCTTAAATTAATTAATGATGCAGATGCCGCTGGCTTGGCCGAAGGCGTATTTGGTGCAGCTAAAGGTGTTGCAGGCAAAGTACTGATGATTACGCTTGGTACGGGTATTGGTAGCGCTTTAATTGTGGATGGTAAATTAATTAGCAATACCGAATTTGGTCATCTTATTTTCAAAGACAATGAAATTGCAGAAAAATATTGCTCTGGTAAGGTAAAAGATGATTTAGATTTAAAATGGAAAGAATACACACAGCGGCTTAATGAATATATCTTGCATCTTCAATTATTGCTTTCACCAGATTTACTTATTATTGGTGGTGGAATTAGTAAAAAGCATGAAAAATTTATTCCAGAATTAACAGGCTTGCGTTTCCCTGTGGTGCCCGCCGAGCTGAAAAATGATGCCGGTATTGTAGGCGCGGCGATTGAAGCTGCGCGTGAGTTTGGTGTGCTGTAGCTGGGGTGAGATAAAGTTTTCTGATTGGTCGCTTTATTCAGCCATACTTGGTCGTAGCACTTTAGCCGCGAATATCTTAGGTTTTTTTTATTCAGGTTTCGCGGCTAAGGTTATCGTTACCTCAAGGCAAGCAAGTAAGCTGGAACATTCTGCTATCTAGAAGGCGTTTGAGCACCTTCGTTTAAATCCCATCTTGCATGCCCTATGTGGACTTAGAATTTTGTTCCACGTGAAACGCCCCGAAATAATCGGGGCGTTTTGTCGCGCCGTGATAGTCGTCGGGGCCGATAGGGCGTAAAATCATTGCCCTTTGCCTGCTGGAATGCCCACTATGCTTTATCCTACTCGATACGACGTGATTGTCGTTGGCGGCGGTCACGCTGGGACTGAGGCTGCGTTGGCGGCCGCGCGCATGGGGAATAAAACTTTACTCCTCACGCATAATATTGAAACCCTTGGCCAGATGTCTTGTAATCCCTCGATTGGTGGGATTGGTAAGGGCCATTTGGTTAAAGAAGTGGATGCTTTAGGCGGCGCTATGGCGCTGGCTACCGATTTTGGCGGCATCCAGTTTAAAACGCTGAATTCCAGTAAAGGCCCAGCTGTTCGTGCCACTCGCGCGCAGGCTGATCGTGTTCGCTATAAAGCGGCCGTTCGGCATATGCTGGAAAACCAACCCAATTTAGATTTATTCCAGCAGGCAGTGGACGATCTGACCCTCGATGGCGATCGTGTAACTGGCGTGATAACGCAAATCGGCATTCGTTTTGAGGCGGGTGCGGTGGTGCTGACTGCCGGCACTTTCCTTTCTGGTAAAATTCACGTCGGTTTAGAAAACCACGTCGGAGGCCGTGCGGGAGATCCTGCGTCGGTTACGCTGGCTGCGCGTTTACGCGATTTAAATCTACCCGTTGGCCGCCTAAAAACTGGCACGCCACCACGCATTGACGGCCGATCCATTGATTTTTCAGTGTTAGAAGCGCAATACGGTGATACGCCTGAACCGGTGTTTTCGGTGCGTGGCAATGTGGGTATGCATCCAAAGCAATTGCCTTGCTGGATGGCGCATACCAATCTTAAAACGCATGAGATTATCCGCAGCGGCTTTGATCGTAGCCCGATGTTTACCGGCAAAATTGAAGGCGTTGGCCCGCGTTATTGCCCAAGTATCGAAGATAAAATTAATCGCTTTGCCGACAAAGACAGTCACCAGATTTTCTTAGAGCCAGAAGGCCTAGATACCCATGAGTATTATCCAAACGGTATTTCTACCAGCTTGCCGTTTGATATTCAGCTAGCTGCCGTGCGCTCGATTGCCGGTATGGAAAACGCGCATATCCTGCGCCCAGGCTATGCCATTGAGTACGATTACTACGACCCACGCAATTTAAAAGCCAGCTTTGAAACCAAAAACATTGCCGGTTTATTCTTTGCTGGGCAAATTAATGGCACAACAGGCTACGAAGAAGCCGCAGCGCAAGGCTTGTTGGCAGGCTTAAACGCTGGCCTCTATGTGCGAGAAAAAGACGCTTGGACGCCAAAACGCAATGAAGCTTATTTAGGCGTGCTGGCGGATGATCTGGTGACCAATGGCGTGACCGAGCCTTACCGCATGTTTACCAGCCGCGCCGAGTACCGTTTGCAATTACGCGAAGATAATGCCGATTTACGCCTTACCGAAATGGGCCGTGAGCTGGGCTTGGTGGGTGATGTGCAGTGGGAAGCCTTCTGCAAAAAACGTGATGCGATTGAGATAGAATTAGCGCGCTTGCGCACTACATGGGTAAATCCACGTATTCTTGCGGCAAGCGACGCTGAGCGTGTGTTGGGTAAAGCGATTGAGCGTGAATATACGCTGGCCGATTTGCTGCGCCGCCCGCAGGTCTCTTATGAAAGCTTGATGACGATGGAAATGGCCCAACCTGGCGTAGCAGATCCGCTGGTGGCCGAGCAGGTAGAAATTCAGTTGAAATACCAGGGTTATATCGAGCGGCAACAATCTGAAGTGGCCAACCGCGATAATCTAGAAGAATTCAACTTGCCCCATGATTTAGATTTCACGCAGGTATCGGGTTTATCTAAGGAAGTGCAGCAAAAATTAAGCAAGCATAAGCCGGAAACCATGGGCCAAGCGTCCAGAATTTCGGGTATTACCCCAGCAGCCATCGCTTTAATGCTGGTTCATCTTAAGAAAAAACAAGCGCTTGATGCGAGTAAGGTTACTGAATGACAGCTTCTGATTCCCTGTTTTCTGAGCTGGCCGCTGGCCTAGCTGAGCTTAAAATTGATTTGTCGATGTCCCAAGCCGCAAATTTATTGGCGTATGTGGCCTTGATTGCTAAGTGGAATAAAACCTATAGCCTAACGGCGATTCGTGAGCCAGAGCGTATGGTTTCGCACCATATTTTAGATTCGCTCGCACCCTTGCCACAGTTTAAGGGCGAGAATATCCGCATCTTGGATGTAGGATCGGGCTTTGGTACGCCTGGAATTCCTTTGGCGATTGCGCGGCCTGATTGGCAGTTATTTTTGCTCGATTCAAATCATAAAAAAACCACGTTTTTACGCCAAGTGATTGCCGAATTAAAGCTTACCAATGTCACGGTGCTGACCGAGCGCGTGGAGCTATATAAGCCAGAAGCGCCATTCCAGATCATTACTTCGCGTGCTTTTGCTGAGTTGGGCGAATTTATCAAACTGACCAGCCATTTATTGGCTGAAGATGGCGAATGGGCTGCTTTGAAAGGCGTTTACCCGTTTGAAGAAATCGCTCACTTACCCGCAACTGTTAAAGTTACCCACGTGGATCATTTAAAAGTGCCAGGTATCGATGCTGAACGTCATCTGGTGCATGTAGTTAAGGCATAGTTGTGCTTTTTTAACGGCCTTTAGGGACTCAAAGATGAAAATTCTGGCAATTGCCAATCAAAAAGGCGGAGTAGGTAAGACCACTACGGCCGTTAATTTGTCTGCAAGTCTGGCTCATCTGGGCAGAAAAGTTCTGCTGGTGGATTTAGACCCGCAGGGCAATGCCACGATGGGTGTGGGGATTGATAAAGCTAAATTAACCAGCTCTGTATATAACCTACTGCTTGGTGCAACGCCAATTCAAGAGATTATTCAGCGCTCTGAATCAGCGGGCATCGACGTGCTACCCGCCAATCGTAATTTGGCAGGGGCCGAGGTGGAGCTGGTGAATCAAGAGCACAGAGAATCGCGGCTTAAAAACGCCTTAGCCCAAGTCAGCGAGCACTACGATTACATTATTTTAGATTGCCCACCGGCGTTAACGCTGCTCACCCTGAATGGCTTAGTGGCGGCGGATGCGGTATTGATCCCGATGCAGTGTGAGTACTACGCATTGGAGGGTTTATCTGATTTAGTGAATACGCTTAAACGCGTTAAACAATCGATGAATCGTAAAATAGAGATTGAAGGCCTGCTGCGCACCATGTTTGATCCGCGTTCAACCTTGGCGCAGCAAGTTTCGGATCAGCTGATTAAGCATTACACCAGCAAACTGTACCACACTGTCATACCGCGTAATATTCGTTTGGCCGAAGCACCATCTTATGGTCGCCCAATCTTGTCCTACGACAAAAACTCCAAAGGCGCACAAGCGTATCTTCAACTTGCTGAAGAACTGCTGGCCCGTCATAACCTGCTAGAAGAGATTCCCACAGCATGAAAATGAAAGGACTTGGTCGCGGTTTAGATGCCTTGATGGGAGATAGTCAGGATTCTTTGCAAAATTTGCCAATTACGGCTTTGCAGCCGGGCAAGTACCAGCCTCGTTTGCAAATGGATGAAACGGCCTTAGAAGAGCTGGCGGCATCAATCACCGCACAGGGCTTAATGCAGCCAGTGTTGGTACGGCCTATTGGGCTGGATAAGTATGAAATTATTGCGGGTGAGCGCCGATGGCGAGCATCTATCAAAGCAGGACTAACTGAGATTCCTGCTTTAGTACGTGAAATTGCCGATGAAGCTGCTTTGGCAATGGCGCTAATCGAAAATATTCAGCGCGAAAATTTGAATCCGCTAGAAGAAGCGTTAGGTATTTCACGCTTGATTGAAGAATTTGGTATGACTCATGAAGCTGCGGCACTTGCGGTAGGAAAGTCCCGAGCCAGCGTTTCAAATTTATTAAGACTATTAAGCTTATCGGAGCCACTGCGGAATATGCTAATGGCCGATCAGCTCAGTATGGGGCATGCTCGCGCCTTGCTTACTTTAGATGCCTTATTGCAGTTGGATCTAGCTAGACGGGTTATTGCAAAAGGTTTATCGGTCAGAGAAACCGAAGCTTTGGTTAAAAAACAACAAGAAACAGCCATAGACAAACCTGCTAAGCAGCCTGATCCAGAAATATTTCGCTTAGAAGAAGAACTATCTACGCGAGTGGGGGCCAAAGTATCCATTAAGCCTGGTAAACAGGGCAGTGGCCGAATCACCATCGAGTACAGCAGTTCAGAACAATTGGATAGCTTGCTTAGAAAGATGTAATAAAGTTATGGCTAACTATGTGTCGGCCTATTGTAAGTAAGCTGGCTTTTACTCGTGACTTACTTGAATGACAAGTAAATTTTACTTAAAAGTTCAATAGGTAAAATTGACGCAACACAAATCAGGTCAGTATAATCGCGGGGTTTTTCCCTAGTGGTGAAGCAATGATTGGGAAAGCGCAGGTTCGGGGCATAATCCGACTAAAGATTGGAATCGCCATTAGTACGGCTTTCTTACTCTTCTTGATCTTGGGGCAAAATCCGGCAATTTCAAGTTTACTGGGCGGATTTATCGCGGTGATAGGCAGTGTCTTGTATGCAGCCATCGCATATCGTGTTGAATTCGCTCCGCCAGCAGTGCTTCTCAAGCAGCATTTTGCTGCTGAAATGTGCAAGTTGGTTTGTACACTCGTCGCGTTTGCGGCGTTGTTCATTTTGTACCGAAAGGCAGATTGGCCATGGACGTTTGTGGGTTATCTTGCCACCACCAGTGCCTTTTGGTTTGGGCTTTTAATTAAATTTGACGGCAAAAAATAAAATGTCTGAACATCACGCACCAGCTAACGCCACCGAATATATCCAGCATCATTTGTCCTTTAATCAGGCCGCAAATGGTTTCCACTTGGATACCTTCTGGGTTGCCCTTGCTCTGGGCTTTCTTTTTGTTGGCGTATTTGCATATGCCGCAAGAAAAGCGACATCGGGTGTACCAGGCCCTCTACAAAACTTTGTTGAATTAATCGTGGAAATGGTTGATTCGCAAATTAAAGATGCTTTTCACGGTAAATCGAAAGTGATTGGCCCATTAAGCCTGACAATTTTCTGCTGGGTGTTCTTAATGAACTCCATGGATTTCTTGCCAGTTGATCTGTTGCCTTGGATTGGTCTGCACGTATTTGGTATTGAAAAGTTACGCGTTGTGCCAACGGCGGACGTTAACCAAACATTTGCGATGTCCTTGTCGGTGATGCTGCTGATTATTGGCTTCTCTATTAAAGCTAAGGGCCTTGTGGGCTGGTTAAAAGAGTTGTTTACCGCTCCGTTTCATGCAGAAGGCTTGGTCATGACGGTGTTATTAGCGCCGGTTAACTTTGCTTTCCAGATGGTTGAGCTAGTTGCTAAACCGATTTCTTTGGCTTTACGTCTATTCGGTAATATGTATGCCGGAGAGCTGATCTTTATCCTGATCGCATTGCTGCCATTCTGGGCACAATGGATTCTGGGCACACCATGGGCCATCTTCCACATTTTGGTGGTTACCCTGCAAGCCTTCGTATTTATGATGTTGACGATTGTTTATCTCAGCCTTGCGGTTGAAGATCACTAATTTTACTTGGGCCAGCTTAGGCTTGTCTCAGTGTTCGCTTTCCCCTTGTTTTACCCAACCTTCCTCTTGGAGATATTAGAAATGGTTGCACCAGAAGTAATTGCTAGCGTTCAAGGCATGACTGTTATCGCTGCCGCGATCATCATCGGTTTAGCTGCTATCGGCACTGCACTTGGTTTTGCTCTGCTTGGCGGTAAGTTTTTAGAATCTGCTGCTCGTCAGCCAGAAATGATCCCAGTTCTGCAAACTAAGCTGTTTATTATTGCTGGTTTGTTAGATGCTATTTCAATGATCGGCGTTGGTGTTGCAATGCTTTACACATTCAACAACCCATTCCTGACTCCTCTGCTTAATGCGGTTGCTCAGTAATCTAGCCCGTCTTTTAGGAGGACAACAGCGTGGATATTAATCTATCGCTTTTTGGCCAAATGATCACTTTTGCGATCTTGGTCATCTTCACGATGAAATTCGTGTGGCCTCCGCTGACCCATATGATGGACGAGCGTGTTAAGCGTATCGCTGATGGCTTAGCTTCTGCTGATCGTGCCAAGCAAGATCTTGCTTTGGCCGAAAAAGCAGCAGCTGACAAGCTTCGCGAAGCAAAACAGCACGCAACTGAAATCATTGCGCAAGCTGAAAAGCGTGGCGCGCAATTGGTTGAAGAAGCCAAGGGCCATGCAAAGGCAGAGGGCGAACGCCTTGTTGCCGGCGCTCAAGCGGAAATTGACCAGCAAATTCAGCAAACTAAAGAAGCATTACGTCAACAAGTCGCAGGTTTGGTGCTACAAGGCGCTGAACAAATTCTGCGCCGTGAAGTTGACGCGAGTGCCCATGCCGAATTGTTAGCATCCATCAAAGCGGAACTGTAAGAGCGTCATGGCAGAACTCATTACCGTCGCAAGACCCTACGCCGTAGCTATTTTTCGTCTAGCTAAAGAAACCAGCACCATCCCACTTTGGTCGGATGTGCTGGCTCAACTCGCCCTGGTAGCAGGTAACGAGTTAGCGCTGGAAGTCGTAGCTAATCCAAAGTTTTCCGTGGCTCAGGTTAAGGAGCTGTTGCTTGGATTATTGGGTGGTCAGCAAAGCGCTGAAGTACAAAACTTCATCGATGCTTTACTTGAAAATGGCCGCTTCACTGCCTTACCGGCAATGGCTGAGCTGTTTGAAGAGTACAAAGCAGCGGACGCTGGCGAAGTTGAAGCCAGCATCGAATCCGCTTTTGCTATGACTGATGCCCAAGTTGCTGAATTATCAGCAACACTTTCCCAACAGCTGCACCGCAAGGTCACGGCCCAAGTCAGCGTTAACCCGGAACTCATCGGGGGCGTGAAGGTGACGGTAGGTGATCTGGTCGTAGACGCATCTGTCCGCGGCAAGCTAACCGCTCTCGCCTCGAGCCTGAAGAGTTAGGAGAAATCATGCAACTTAATCCGTCTGAAATCAGTGAACTGATTAAAGCCCGGATCCAGAATTTATCGACTGCTTCCGAAACACGTACCATTGGTACTGTTGTTTCCGTAACAGACGGTATCGTTCGTGTGCACGGCCTGTCAGAGGCTATGCAGGGCGAAATGCTGGAATTCCCGGGTAATACCTTCGGTCTTGCGCTCAACTTAGAGCGTGATTCTGTTGGTGCCGTTGTGCTTGGTGATTACAAGCACATTCAAGAAGGCGACGAAGTCAAATGTACCGGCCGTATTCTGGAAGTTCCAGTTGGCCGTGAATTGATTGGTCGTGTAGTTAACTCACTTGGCCAGCCTATCGACGGTAAAGGCCCACTGGGTACTACAGAATCTGCACCAATCGAAAAAATTGCGCCGGGCGTTATTGCCCGCCAATCTGTGTCGCAACCACTGCAAACCGGTATCAAGTCTATTGATACTATGGTGCCAGTAGGTCGTGGTCAGCGTGAGCTGATCATTGGTGACCGTCAGACCGGCAAAACTGCCGTTGCTCTAGACGCGATCATCAACCAGAAAGGCAATGGCGTGACATGTATTTATGTTGCGATTGGCCAAAAGGCTTCTTCGATCGCTAACGTAGTGCGCAAATTAGAAGAGCACGGCGCGATGGGTCACACCATTGTGGTGGCTGCTGCTGCTTCTGAAGCGGCTGCACTGCAATACATCGCTGCATACTCCGGTTGCACGATGGGCGAATACTTCCGCGACCGCGGCGAAGATGCTTTGATCGTTTATGACGATTTGTCTAAGCAAGCTGTAGCTTACCGTCAAATTTCCCTGTTACTGCGCCGTCCTCCGGGCCGTGAAGCGTATCCGGGCGATGTGTTCTACCTGCACTCGCGTCTGCTGGAACGTGCTTCCCGCATTAACGAAGCAGAAGTAGAAAAGCTGACTGGTGGCGCTGTGAAAGGTAAGACTGGTTCTTTAACCGCTCTGCCTATCATTGAAACACAAGCGGGTGACGTATCTGCATTTGTTCCAACTAACGTGATTTCGATTACTGACGGTCAGATTTTCTTGGAAACTGACTTGTTCAACGCGGGTATTCGCCCAGCGATGAACGCCGGTATCTCGGTTTCTCGCGTAGGTGGTGCAGCGCAGACCAAGGTTATTAAGAAGCTTGGTGGTGGCGTACGTTTGGCTCTGGCTCAGTATCGTGAACTGGCTGCGTTTGCGCAGTTTGCTTCTGATCTGGACGAAGCAACACGTAAGCAACTAGAGCGCGGCAAGATGGTTACAGAACTGATGAAGCAGGGTCAATACAGCCCGCTGAAAGTGTCTGAACTGGCAATTACGCTGCTGCTGATCAACAAGGGTGTGTTTGATGACATCAAAGTTGAAAAAGCACTCGCGTTTGAAGCTGCATTCTTGGCTGAACTTAAGGCTAACCACGCAGACGTGCTGGCTCGTATCGAAGACAAGGGTGACCTAGCTTCTGATGACGAAAAAGCGATCGTTAAAGCAGTGGAAGGCTTCAAGGCCAGCGCCGCGTATTGATTTGATACGTTGAGACAAGGATCAAATCATGGCAAGCGGTAAAGAAATTCGGACCAAGATCAAGAGCGTAAAAAATACGCAAAAGATCACCCGTGCTATGGAAATGGTTGCGACGTCGAAAATGCGCAAGGCTCAGGAACGCATGAAAGCGGCACGCCCTTACGGTGAAAAAATCCGTAATGTGGCTGCCCACCTGAGCGCTGCCTTTGTTGATTACACGCATCCTTATTTGCAAAAGCGCGACGTTGTTAAGCGTGCGGGCCTGATTACGATTACTTCAGACAAGGGGCTGTGTGGTGGTTTAAACACCAACTCCCTGCGTCTGGCCGTGACCCGTATGAAGGATTGGCATCAAAACGGCGTAGAAACCTCTGTCACCGCGATCGGTAACAAAGGGATTGGGTTTATGAACCGTTACGGCGCAAAGGTTTTATCCTCTGCGCATGGACTCGGCGATACCCCTCACCTTGAGCAGCTGATTGGCCCGATCAAAGTCATGATCGATGCCTATGTTGCTGGTGAAGTAGACGAAGTTCATCTTGTTTACACTCGCTTCGTGAATACCATGAAGCAAGAGCCAGTGATGGAGCAGCTGTTACCGCTAACAGATAAAGCATTTGGTGCGCCAGATTCTGACGAGCCAAAGAAAGGCTACAACTGGGAATACCTGTTTGAGCCAGATGCTAAGACTGTGATCGATGAATTAATGAGCCGTTACATTGAGGCGCTAGTTTATCAGGCCGTAGCGGAAAACATTTCTTCTGAGCAAGCGGCCCGTATGGTGGCGATGAAAGCGGCGACTGATAACGCAGACAATGTGATCGGCGATCTACAGCTCCTTTACAACAAAACCCGTCAAGCAGCGATTACGAAGGAACTCTCCGAAATCGTTTCTGGCGCGGCAGCAGTGTAATAGGCCCGACAGGGCTGTTGAAAAACGTAGCGAGAAGACCAAGGACAAGGCAAAAAATATCGAAAAACCGGAATTTACATTTGAGTAAATGAGGATTTTGAGAGATTTTTTAACGCGGTTATTGGCCTTCGCAGTAGTTTTGCGACAGCCTGTGGACGCACAACGAATAACTGGGATTTAGGAACAACGATGAGCCAAGGTAAAATCGTACAAATCATTGGCCCGGTCGTCGACGTGGAATTCCCACGCGACAGCCTGCCAAAGGTGTATGACGCGATCACGCTCGACGCAGTCAACCTGACGCTGGAAGTACAGCAACAGCTCGGCGACGGCGTAGTGCGCGCGATTGCAATGGGTACTACTGACGGCCTGAAGCGCGGCATGTTGGTAAGCGGTACTGGCGCACCGATTACGGTGCCAGTGGGTAACGCTACACTGGGCCGCATCATGGATGTGCTCGGTAACCCGATTGATGAAGCCGGTGAAGTGAAGAGCGAGCATAAGCGCTCGATTCACCAGCTTGCACCAAAGTTTGACGAACTTAGCCAATCTATCGACCTGCTCGAAACAGGGATCAAGGTTATTGACTTGATGTGCCCGTTTGCGAAGGGCGGTAAGGTTGGTCTGTTCGGCGGCGCGGGTGTGGGCAAGACCGTTAACATGATGGAACTGATCAACAACATCGCTAAGGCACACGCGGGTCTATCCGTGTTTGCCGGTGTGGGTGAGCGTACCCGTGAAGGGAACGACTTCTACCACGAAATGAAGGACTCTAATGTTCTTGATAAAGTGGCGATGGTTTACGGCCAGATGAACGAGCCACCAGGCAACCGTTTGCGCGTAGCGCTGACTGGTTTGACTATGGCCGAGCATTTCCGTGATGAAGGTCGTGACATTCTGTTCTTCGTAGATAACATCTACCGCTACACACTGGCCGGTACTGAAGTTTCTGCGCTGCTGGGCCGTATGCCTTCTGCTGTGGGTTATCAACCTACGCTGGCTGAAGAAATGGGTGCTCTGCAAGAGCGTATTACTTCGACCAAGACAGGTTCGATCACGTCTATTCAGGCTGTTTACGTGCCTGCGGATGACTTGACTGATCCGTCACCAGCAACCACCTTTGCTCACTTGGATGCAACCGTTGTTCTTTCGCGTGATATCGCCTCACTGGGTATCTACCCAGCGGTTGATCCACTCGATTCAACCTCGCGTCAGCTTGATCCACAAGTGGTGGGTGAAGAGCATTACGCGGTTGCGCGTGGTGTGCAGCAAACATTGCAAAAGTACAAAGAACTGCAGGATATTATTGCGATTCTGGGTATGGATGAATTGTCTCCTGAAGACAAATTGTCGGTATCTCGCGCACGTAAGATCCAACGTTTCTTGTCACAGCCTTTCCATGTGGCCGAAGTGTTTACTGGTTCTCCAGGCAAATACGTGCCACTGAAAGAAACCCTCAAGGGCTTCAAGGGCATTCTTAATGGCGATTACGACCATCTTCCAGAGCAAGCCTTCTACATGGTAGGCAGCATCGAAGAAGCGGTCGAAAAAGCCAAGACCATGCAATAAGGATTAGTGCCATGGCAATGACAATGCATGTGGACGTGGTAAGTGCAGAGCAACTGATCTACTCTGGCGTCGCTGAGTTTATCTCGGCTCCTGCTGAAAAAGGTGAGATTGGTATTCTGCCGCGCCACGCCCCACTACTCACTCGTGTGAGGCCCGGAGCGGTGCGCATCAAAGTTGCCAATAGCGATGAAGAAGTGATTCTGTATGTTTCGGGCGGCATGTTAGAAGTGCAGCCTCATGTGGTTACTGTGTTGGCCGATACGGCTATTCGCGGTAAAGACATCGACGAAGCTAAGGCGCTAGATGCCAAACGCCGCGCCGAAGAAGCATTAAAGAATCACGGTTCATCGATGGACTTTGCGATGGCTCAGGCCGAGCTGATAGAAGCCGTGGCGAAACTTGCTGTGGTGGATAAGCTCAAAAAGCGTGGTCACTAAGCTTTAGTGGTGAAGTATTTGCAGTAAATAAAAAGGCAGCCTCGGCTGCCTTTTTATTTGTCTGTAAAACCCACATAAAGTGCTTTATGCGAGTTGTAAATCTTCTTCTGGATGCTCCATGGTCACATCACGCTCGGTAGCGCGGCGTGCAATCCAGCGAACTTTAACAATTTGCCCGCGCTTGCCAAGCGGAACAAAGGTATCGATAACCTCGCCTTTACGGCGGTCAAGCTGACGCGCCATGCTGGGAAGCATGTAAGCCAGCTGATCCGCACGGATCTGGACAATTTTTTGCACTTTAAAAGACGGCATGGTGGCTAATCATACAAAGACTCAGAATTGAATCATAGAGCATCATTTATGACGGGTCAAAACCCGCCTCCCTTATTGCGCTCACCATTTGCTGGGGCGGCCGATAGTGTTTGGCAGGCAAGTAAATGAATGCTGTGGAAAAAATAGGTCATCCATTATTTTGCCACCTTAAAAAATGCCAACTGAGTTTGTACTTGCAGAGCTTGTTCTGCGAGTTGCTCGGCGGTGGCAGATAGCTGTTCTGATGCAGCTGCATTCATTTCTATGCTTTGTGATACTTGAGCAATATTTTGGCTAATGAGTTCAAGCTCTTGGCTTTGTTCGTGGCTATTTGCGGCTATTTCTTGGACTAAGTCGGCTGTTTTTCTAATGTTAGGCTCAATTTTATTCAGTTGCTCGCTAGCGGTTTCCGCAAGCTGCACGCTGCTATGGGATAACTCACCAATCACTTGGGCAGCGGTTTGGCAACGCTCAGCCAACTTTCTGACTTCCGCAGCAACCACCGCGAAGCTTTTACCATTCTGGCCTGCCCGTGCGGCTTCAATGGCGGCATTTAAGGCTAGTAAGTTGGTTTGGTAGGCAATATCGTCAATAATTTTAATTTCTTTGGCAATGCTTAGCATCGCTAAGTTGGTTTCTTGTACTGATTCACGGCTACTACGTGCATCTAAAGTAGATTGGCGGGTCATGGTGTCGGTGATATGAGCCGTGTGGGTATTTTGGCTGGTGCTTATATTGAGATTATCAATGGATATGCTGCTTTCTCTGAGGATATTGGCATTGATACTGGTGTTTTGGCAGAGTAGCTGTGCCGCACTTGAAACTTCTGCAGACGATGTTGAGGTGGCTTCTGTGGCATTTCTGAGCTGGATAACGATAGCATTCAGTTTTTCTACCATTTGGCGCATGGCAAATAGCAGGCTATTTTGATCGTTAGCCCGCACTATTACTTGTAAGCTAAGATCGCCTGCGGCGACTTGCTGGGCTACTTTAGCCGCGTATGCAGGCTCGCCACCTAGCTGTTTGAGGATTTGTTGTGTACATATCCATACGGCGGCAAGGCTGATTAAAAACCCACAGACAGCGGCAATAACGACGGTCCAAAAAGTATTTTTACCCCGCGCATCAATCTGCTGGCGCGCAATGGCGATATCGTTTTCTTCTAATTTTACTAGTTGATTGAGATGGCTCATGGCGGCTTTATATGCAGTGTAGGCATCGCCGTTGATGAGTGCATAGGCTTCGGTGGGCATTCCTTGCCGAGTCAGCTTAAAAGCTTCTTTATCTATTTTTTCAAATTGTAGTAATTGCTTGCGTGCATTATCGATCAATGCTTTTCGGCTGCTTACGCTTTCTATTGCATATAATTTTTCTAAAGCGTTGCGCCCTTTATCTAAGTTCGTTTGAAATTGCTTTTCGGCGGTCGCTTCCATTTGCGTCGACCAAGCGTGGATTTGGTTGCGATCATCGGTAGTCGTGCTCGTGATGAAAAATGCAGCTTGGTTGGCAAGAAAGACTCTGCGGGCATTTTCGTCTAAAGCCGTAGAGGCAAGGCTGCTGATGGATGCAATGGCGTGTAGAGCAAGTAGCACAATCGCAAAAGTGACCAGTGTTAGCAAGCCTGCCGGCAGCATGATTTTCCAGATGATTTTCAGATCTTGCATATCGGAGCTCCCTTGCTTTCACCTACATATATATTAGCTGGCGTCTGGCTGAGCTGCTGTTTTACCTGCAGGTACTTTTTCCGTAGCCTAGGCTAGGGTTCAACGCAATTGCATATCTTGCTCACGCTGGCATGATAAGTATTCTTACTTATAAGAGAGTCGTGGAATGAAAACTGCCTATCAAGCTGTGCTGGCCACTTTTACCCGTATTTATCGCTATGAACATTTAGGCTCTTTGGCTGCTTGGGATCAGGCCGCTATGATGCCATCTAAAGGTAATGATGCACGCGGTGCGGCGATGGCAGAGTTGGATGTATTGATTCACCACACACTTACGTCATCTGAGTTGGCCGCGAATATTGCAGGGGCCGAGCAAGAAAATTTAGATGAGGCCGAGCAAGCCAGCTTGCGCGAAATTAAACGCCAGTGGAAAACGGCAAATCTATTGCCAGCTGCCTTAGTTGAAGCCAAAACCTTGCTGGGGTCTCATTGCTCGCACGAATGGCGCACTCAGCGGCAAGGAAACGACTGGGCAGGATTTTTAGCTAATTTCCGTGAAGTAGTGCGTTTATCACGTGAAGAGGCGCAGCTATTAGCTCAGACTTCGGGTTTATCGCCGTATGAGTCTTTATTGAATAAGTATGAACCAGGCATGAGCTGTGCGGAGCTTGATCGTATTTTTGGCGATGTAAAAAGCTGGTTGCCAGGACTGATTCGCCAAGCGATGGAGCGGCAAGGAAATAAAGTGCTTCTTGCCGCAACAGGCCCGTTTGCCATTGAAAAACAGCGGGCACTGGGTTTGGAAGTAATGGCCTTGCTGGGCTTTGATTTTGAGGCGGGCCGCCTAGATGTATCGCATCACCCCTTTTGCGGCGGTGTGCCTGAGGATGTACGCATCACCACCCGCTATACCGAAGTCGATTTTATGCAGAGCATGATGGGCATCGTGCATGAGACTGGCCATGCCCGTTATGAGCAGAATCTGCCACGAGAAAACGTGGTTTTACCCGTAGGCCGAGCGCGTTCTATGGGGATACACGAAAGCCAGAGTCTATCTTTTGAAATGCAATTGGGTAGGAACCCAGCATTTTTAGAGCTGATTAGCCCGCTAGTCAAAAAGTATTTAGGTGATCAAGCTGCGTTTGAGCCAGCTAATCTAGCAGCGATGTATACCCGAGTTAGGCCAGATTTTATTCGCGTAGATGCCGATGAGCTGACTTACCCAGCGCACATTATTTTACGTTACGAAATTGAGCGTGCACTGATTGATGGCGAGATCGAAGCCGACGATGTGCCTGCATTATGGGATGAGAAAATGCAGGCCTATCTGGGTGTAGACACCAAGGGCAATTTTAAAAATGGCTGCATGCAAGATATCCACTGGACTGACGGTGCATTTGGTTATTTTCCAAGCTATACGCTGGGCGCGATGTATGCCGCGCAATACTTTGCCAGCATTCGTAAGCTGCACCCAGATTTGGACCAGCAAATTGCTGCAGGTAATCTTGAGCCGATTTTTAGCTGGCTAAACGCCAATATCTGGAGCCAAGCTAGCCAGTGGGAAACCGATGAATTAGTGCGCCGCGCAACGGGTGAAGTGCTGAACCCTGCGCATTTCCGTGCGCATTTAGAAGCGCGTTATTTGGGTTGAGTTCATGAATGAGCGGGCACGGCGCATGCCTTGCCCCTTTTACCTATCAGCTTGTAACGCAAAAACAGGTAAAATACTGTCTTTTAGCATGCTGGAACTTGTCCCATGGCTGACTTACTTGATGTTGTTGTGCTTGCTGCCGGTCAGGGCAAGCGTATGTATTCCAAAATGCCTAAGGTTTTACATCGTCTTGCTGGCAAGCCTTTACTTGGCCATGTGCTGGATACGGCAAGGCAATTGCAGCCGACTAAGCTGGTGGTGGTTTATGGCCACGGCGGTCAGCAGGTGCAAGAAGAGCTACTCAGTAGCAGCGATCTAGCTTGGGCGCATCAGGCCGAGCAGCTAGGAACGGGCCATGCCTTAGCGCAGGCCATGCCGCATTTGCAAAGTGAAACCACGCTGATGTTGTACGGTGATGTGCCTTTAACACGGCTAGCCACGCTGCAAGCGCTGCTTGAAGCCAGCATTGGCGGTAAGTTAGGGATTCTGACGGATATTCTGGATGATGCGAGCGGCTATGGCCGGATTGTGCGAGATGCTGCCGCTAAGGTCACTTGCATTGTGGAGCAAAAAGACACCACGCCAGAGCAGGCCGCTATTAAAGAAATGAATACCGGTATTTTGGCGCTGCCAACGGCCAAGCTGGCTGGCTGGCTGGCTGAGCTAAAAAATGACAATGCCCAGGGCGAATATTACGCTACCGACTTGATTGCTCTGGCCGTGCGTGACGGTATTGAAATTGCTACCGTACACCCACAGGATCATTGGGAAGCCGAAGGCATTAATAATAAGGTGCAGCTGGCGCAGCTGGAGTGCATTTATCAGCGGGAAATAGCACAAAGTTTAATGCTGGCAGGGGTGAGCCTAGCTGATCCGCATCGAATTGATGTACGCGGCACGCTACGTCATGGCATGGATGTGATTATTGATGTGAACTGTGTGTTTGAAGGCGAAGTGATTCTGGGCGAAAACGTTAGAATTGGCGCGAATTGTGTATTAAAGAATGTAACGATTAACGATGACACCATTATCCATCCATTCAGCCATCTAGAAGACGCCATCGTGGGCAAGGGCAACCTGATCGGCCCATTTGCCCGCCTACGCCCAGGCGCGGAGCTGGCCGATGATGTGCATATCGGCAATTTTGTAGAAATCAAAAAAGCCACTATAGGTAAAGGCTCTAAAGTAAATCATCTCAGCTATATCGGCGACACCACCATGGGTAGCAAGGTGAATGTAGGTGCAGGCACGATTACGGCGAATTACGACGGCGTAAATAAATTTCGCACTGTGATTGAAGACGAAGTGCGCATCGGCTCAAACAATGTATTGGTTGCCCCAGTTACCATTGGCGAGGGCGCAACCACCGGTGCAGGTTCGGTGATAGGCAAAAATGCTCCTGCCGGCGAGTTAACCGTGGCTCGTGCTAGGCAAGTGACGCTTTATGGCTGGAAAAGGCCCACAAAGCTGTAAGGGCCACGGCCTGCCGTGCCCTCACAGCTTGCTAGGGTGGGCAAGCTGCCCACTCGGCCATTCGCATGGTGGGTTACGGCGAAAAACCGCCTAACCCACCCTACATATCTTGTTTGTGAAATTTGTGCATGACACGGTGGGCAATAGGGGCGAGCAGGCTGCCGATTGTTGCTACAAACACCAGCCCTGAATACATTGCATAGAGGCCTACAAACAACTTGCCTGTATTGCTAAGTGGCGGGGTGAGTGGCCCCATACCTCCTAGCATCATCGCGCCGTTTACAAAGCCATCGTGCCAGTTATGCTGTTCAAAATACATATGCCCCGCTGCACCTAAGAGCAGTGAAAATAAGATCAAGCCCAGTGCCCCCAAAAAATGCAATAGCAACCGAGTTCGAAATTGTGCCCAAGGGAGCAGGGGATGATGTTTGGATTCGTACATGGATCTAGCCTGTTGGGTGAGTATTGTTAGGTGGGAATCCTATGTGCGCTAATCAAATATTCTGTGATGAATCAGTGGGTTAAATCTTAAATCACTTAGAACGCAGAGGCACAGCGTTTCACAGAGAAAGCAAAGCTGTCTTTTGAGCATTTCTTTGTGCTTTCTTTTTTCTTCGTGATTCAAGGTTTATCACCATCTCATACACAACTGAGCTTCCCTGTGACCTTAGTTGATTAAGCCCCTTGTCCACACATTGAGCTGTAATGACTCATCAGACTTTATTCTGGCCAACTCAGTTCCCTTGGGCTTTCAAAACGTCGATTTTCACCAGTAAATGGGTCAACAAACTCAATGGATCGGGCCAGTAATTGCAAGGGGCGGCTGAAGTCATCGCCTTTTTCGGGCAGTAATTCTGGATACCAAGGATCATTTAAAATCGGCACGCCCAAGGCACTTAAATGGGTGCGTAGCTGGTGCTTTTTGCCGGTGTGCGGCTTGAGGCGATAACGCGCCCAGCTGCCCCTTACCTCGATGAGCTCGATATAGGTTTCGCTATTTGGCTCGCCTTCGGCTTCTTCCATGGTGAACATGCCCGCTTGCTCTTGCATAAAGCTGCGGTGCACACGGGGTAGTTCTAAATCGGCGCGGTAGGGCGCGATGGCTTCGTATTCTTTTGCCACATTCCGCTCAGAAAACAGTGCGTGGTAGCCAGCACGGCAGGCTGGGTCTAGGCTAAACAGCATAATCCCTGCGGTTTCTCTATCTAAGCGATGAATTGGCGCAATGTCGGGCGCGCCTAGTGACTTACGTAATCGGGTGAGTAGCGTTTCTTGTAAATATCGTCCCGCCGGAATACAGGCTAAAAAGTGCGGCTTATCCGCCACCAGCAAGCGCTCATCCTGATACAAAATATGTTCAGCAAATGGCACTGGTGTTTCTTCCGGCACTTCGCGGTAATACCAGATCCGCCCATTAGGCTGGTAAGCGCTGGCTACATTTAACACTTCGCCCTGATGATCGACAATCTCGCCACGCTCTAAACGCCCGCGCAAAATCTCGGCAGACATATGCGGAAAACGGGTGATTAAAAACGTCAGCAGATCAGGCCATTGCCCAGCGGGTAGCTGCAAAAAACTCGGAGCAATGCCATCGCGATGCGGTAGGGGGGAGGTACGGCGTTTACTCATGAGCGGGGCAATCAAAGGCAAAGGAGCTGCAGTTTACGGGGCGGGGGCGGGGAAAGGAACCTTAGCATTGCCTAGAGGAGGAGTTACGCTCGTGCAGAAACCCAAATCTTGAACCACAGAGAGCACGGAGGACACAGAGTTACACAGAGAAGGCTAAGCATAAGGATCTGTACAACTTTAAGCATCGTTTCAGCTTTAGCCTCCCCCTTAGTAAAGGCTCTGTCTGCGTTAACAGTTGAAATACGTTCTTCTCGCTATACTGAAATATAGGTCGCAAGGAGAAAGCATCATGAAATCTTCTGTATTTCACGAATGGATGAAATCTTTGCCGCAATTGAGTCGCGTGCAGCGGATTCATCTACTCGAAGCGGTCAATTTATCGATCAACCAAGATGAGATCGCTTCCAGTCTTGAAGAGAACAACATACCGCAGTGCAATCGCTGCGGCGGCTCACACTATTACCGCTGGGGGAAGCAAGCGGGATTGCAGCGTTATCGTTGCCGTGATTGCCGACATACCTACACCGTTTTATCCGGCACGCCGCTGGCACGACTGCGACACAAAGACCAATGGCTGCAATACAGCAAAGCCTTGATTCAGGGGCTAACTGTTCGTGCCGCAGCCACTGAATGTGGGGTACACAAAAACACGAGCTTCCGTTGGCGGCACCGTTTTTTGACTCTCCCTTCGCGCCTTAAACCCCGATTATTACAAGGTATCGTTGAGGCTGATGAGACCTATTTTCCTTTGTCTTTCAAGGGTTCACGCCATCTGCCACGTCCCGTACATCGGCGCGGGCATGCGCTCCGAAAAAAAGGTACGGGCAAAGATCAAGTCCCCGTTTTGGTGTTACGCAATCTGCAAGGCGCTACCACCGATTTTAAATTACTCGTTGCGAATACGAAGAGTATCGAGTCGGTACTGTCTGCTGTTCTGGCTCCTGATGTCATGCTGTGCAGTGATGGCGCGGCGGCCTATCGTTTGGCAACAGCACACTTAGGCCTCAGCCACTGTGCCGTGAATCTCAGCCAAGGCATCCGTGTTCGAGGGGCTTATCATGTGCAAAATGTGAATGCATATGATAGTCGACTCAAAAATTGGATGACTCGTTTTCATGGCGTAGCCACCAAATACTTAGAAAGCTATTTAGGCTGGCGGCGATGGTTAGACCGTGCAGGCAAAAATATCACAGCAAAATCAGGGATTGAGCAGGCGATAGGAAAAAATATCCTTTTCAACTATTAATGCAGACAGAGCCTTAGTAAAAGGGGGATTGAGGGGGATTTGCCTTTGAATTGGCTGGGTACAATTTTATAAATAAACCTCATTTTTCTCTGTGAAACTCCGCGTCCTCTGTGTACTCCGTGTTTTAAGATCTGGGTTTTCGGGCAAAACACCCGCCATTTGACTATGGGATTTGTGCAGGGTGGGAGCGGCGGCGTTCACAATCGGGTAAAATCCCGCTTTTAAGTATATGTTGGCCGCGATTTGCGGCGAAAGGATGATATGAGTCTCAAATGCGGCATCGTTGGCCTGCCTAATGTCGGTAAATCGACCCTATTTAATGCACTGACCAAGGCCGGTATTGCGGCTGAAAACTATCCTTTTTGCACCATTGAGCCTAACGTCGGCATCGTTGAAGTGCCGGATGTGCGCCTTGCTCAGTTATCCGACATCGTTAAACCGCAGAAAATCCAATCCGCGATTGTAGAGTTCGTAGATATTGCTGGCCTTGTAGCGGGTGCATCTAAAGGCGAAGGCCTAGGCAACAAGTTCCTCGCCAATATCCGCGAAACCGACGCGATTGTGAACGTGGTGCGCTGCTTTGAAGACGATAACGTCATCCACGTTAATGGCCGTGTAGACCCAATCGCCGATATCGAAACCATCGGCATCGAGCTGGCTCTGGCCGATTTGGCCACGGCAGAAAAAGTATTCACCCGTGATAGCAAAAAAGCCCGCGCTGGTGATAAAGAAGCCATCCAAATGGTGGCCGTGCTAGAAAAGCTCATCCCATTACTGAACGACGGTAAGCCTGCTCGCTCGGCTGGCCTAAGTGATGACGAAGTGCTGGCGATTAAATCGCTCTGCCTGATGACCATCAAGCCCGCGATGTATGTGGCCAATGTGGCCGAAGATGGCTTCAAGAATAACCCGCTGCTCGATCGCTTAGTGGCCCATGCCGCTTTAGAAGGCGCACCAGTAGTTGCCGTTTGCGCTGCAATCGAAGCCGAAATCGCCGAGCTGGATGACGCTGACAAGCAAGAATTCCTCGCCGAATTGGGCCTAGAAGAGCCTGGCCTAAACCGCCTGATTCGCGTGGGCTACGATTTACTTGGCCTGCAAACTTACTTTACCGCTGGGGTAAAAGAAGTGCGTGCATGGACCATCCACAAAGGCGACACCGGCCCACAAGCCGCCGGCGTAATCCACACTGACTTCGAACGCGGCTTCATCCGCGCCCAAACCATCGCTTTTGATGATTTCATCCAATACAAGGGTGAACAAGGCGCAAAAGAAGCGGGCAAGATGCGTGCAGAGGGCAAGGAATACGTGGTGAAAGACGGCGATGTGTTGAATTTTTTGTTTAATGTGTAACTTGAATAGACCGCTTTAGTTTTTGTCATTTTCTAGAAACATAAATGTAATATTATTGAGGTGATACCAATGAGCCGCACTGTGAACTGTGTAAAGCTGGGCCGTGAAGCTGAAGGGATGGATTTTCCGCCGCTGCCGGGTGCTTTAGGTAAGAAGGTTTTTGAGAATGTGTCTAAAGAAGCGTGGCAGGCTTGGATTAAGCATCAAACCATGTTGATTAACGAAAACCGTTTGAGCTTGGCTGATCCGCGTGCGCGGCAGTATTTGCAGCAGCAGCTAGAGAATTATTTCTTTGGCGATGGCGCAGAAATGCCCGCAGGCTTTGTGCCGCAATAATTCTTAAGCACAGGCCACTTATAGTGGCCTGTGTTGTTTCTGCGGTAGGTAGCAGAGTATTTAGCTACTGATGCTTACGCATAACGATTATTAGTCCACGAAAAGCACTAAATACACGAAATAAACCGATCAAACGGGGATGATCTCCCTTTGTTTTATTATCACGACGTGTAGATTTTTATGTGTATAACTATTTGATTTTAAATAAAATTTATTAAAATAAATGCACCTGATTATGTCTCTTTCTCAAACAAAGCCATGTACTACATATTAGGGCAATATGCTGTAGGGGCGCTGCTTGCTGCGCCCTCGCTGAACAGGGCGCAGCAAGCAGCGCCCCTACGAGTTAATTCGTGCGTTTAGGTTTTTATGGGCTGTGTGTTTTTTGATTTTGCTATGTAATATCAGTTAGGTAGCGTGTGTAGGGCGGGTGAAACGCAATCTCGTTAATATATGGATGGGAAAGGCGGTTTGGTTGGCCTGCGCGATTGCATGGCGTGGGCAAAAAACGTGCTTACCTTATTAAATGCTTAAATTGGCAGAATTGGCGTGAAATTTGCAATTGAATTTTTAGCTTAAAATTGGTTCGAAACCTTATCCATTCTAGGGTTTTATTTATTCCTGACAGCGTGTAACGCTATACCAAAGCGAAGAAAGATGAGTTACAAACCTACAGACAATCAGTTAATGCTCAATCGTGAAATGGGGTTGTTGGAGTTCAATCGCCGAGTATTGGCTCAGGCGGAGGACGCTAGCAATCCTTTGTTGGAACGTCTGAAGTTTTTGTGCATTGTTTCATCTAATTTGGATGAGTTTTTTGAAGTGCGGGTAGCGTGGCTTAAAGAAAACATCTGCCATAACCCAACGCGTTTACTACCCGAAGGGATGACACCGCTGCAGGCGTTTGAGCTGGTGACGCGGGAAGCACATGATTTAGTGGATCGCCAATATAGCTTGCTGCTAGAGGTATTGTTCCCTGCTATGGCTAAAGAAGGGATTCATTTTTTCCGTCGCAGTGTGTGGACAGACGAGCAGCGGGAGTGGGTGCGTGATTTCTTTTTCCGTGAGCTGATGCCAATTCTGACGCCGATTGGGCTTGATCCTTCGCATCCTTTCCCACGAGTACTCAATAAATCCCTTAATTTTATTGTTGAGCTAGAAGGCAACGATGCGTTTGGTCGCAGCTCGGGGATTGCCATTGTGCAAGCACCACGTATTTTGCCGCGCTTTGTAAAAATGCCGGACGAGATTTCTGGTGTAGAAAATGGCTTTGTTTTCTTATCGTCCATTTTGCATGCGCACGTGGATGAGCTGTTTTCTGGTATGCAGGTGCTAGGTTGTTATCAATTCCGCGTGACGCGTGATTCTGATGTATCGGTGGATGATGATGATCTAAAAGACTTACGTGCGGCGCTAAAAGGCGAGTTGTCGCAACGCTCTTATGGCGATGCCGTGCGTTTAGAGCTGGCGGATAATTGCCCTAAGCATTTACAAGCTTTCTTGCGTGATCAGTTTGGTTTAAAAGATGCTGATTTATACCGCGTAAACGGGCCTGTAAATTTAGTGCGCTTGATGCAAGTGCCGGATCAGGTTGATCGACCGGATCTGAAGTTTGAACCATTTATGCCAGGCATTCCTATTGAGCTACGCAAACAGCCAGATATGTTTGCCGCGATTCGCCAAGGCGATATTTTATTGCATCACCCCTACCAAAGTTTTACCCCCGTGATTGATTTGCTGCAGCAGGCGGCAAGAGATCCACAGGTGGTGGCGATCAAGATGACGGTTTACCGTACCGGCACTGAATCATCCTTGATGGAGGCCTTAAGCGAGGCGGCAGGGCGCGGTAAAGAGGTGACGGCAGTGGTTGAGCTGATGGCGCGCTTTGATGAAGAAGCCAATATCAACTGGGCTGCCAAGCTAGAGCTGGCGGGTGTGCACGTGGTGTATGGCGTATATGGCTATAAAACCCACGCCAAGATGTTGTTAATTGTGCGCCGTGAGGAAGGGCGCTTAAACCGCTATGCCCACGTTGGCACGGGTAATTACCACCCGCGTACCACTAAGCTTTACACCGATTTTGGCTTGATGACGACGAATGAAGAAATCGTTAGCGATGTGAATGACGTGTTTATGCAGCTTACCGGCCTTGGCTTGGCTGGCGATCATCATCAGCTGTGGCAAGCGCCGTTTACTTTGCAGCCGAATATTTTAAAGTATATCGATAAAGAAATTGCCCACGCCAAGGAAGGGCGTAAGGCGGTGATTATCGCCAAAATGAATGCGCTATTAGAACCAACAGTGATCGATAAGCTGTATCAGGCATCGCAAGCGGGGGTAACAATTCACCTGATCGTGCGCGGGGTGTGTGCGCTGCGCCCAGGTATTCCTGGGGTGTCGGACAATATTCGGGTTCGATCGATTATTGGGCGTTTATTAGAGCATCACCGCGTGTTTTATTTTTATAACGATGGCGCTGAGGATGTGTACTTATCCTCTGCCGATTGGATGGGGCGCAATTTATTCCGCCGTATTGAGATTGCCTTCCCAATCTTAAATCCAAAAGTAAAACGCCGTGTGATTCGTGAAAGCCTGCGCCCTTGCTTAGTGGATAACACCCAAGCTTGGGAAATGCTGTCGGATGGCCGCTATCGCCGCAAGACGGCGCGTGGGGGTAAGTTGCGCTCTTCACAAGCAACCCTATTGGCAGAATTAGCGGCTAAGCCACGTAATTAAGTGGTTGGGATATGGCAAAGTGCTGTGTTTTTTTAGAGGGGAACCCCAGTCCTATTAACTTAAGCCAAGCGAGTAGGGCGGGTGCAACCTTTGATCGATGCTGAAAAAAACGTGGGTTGTACCCGTCCTACAGGGCGCAGCAAGCAGCGCCGCTACATTTTGTTTCAGGGGTGTGAGTCTAGGCCAGTGATGTTTGTGGGGCTGGCCAGTCCTGTTTATTCCATCGTATAAAGGCGTAGTTTGTGGATTTAATTTTGTGGCGGCATGCCGAAGCGGAGGAGGGCGAAAACGATTTACTTCGTCCGCTAACGGCTAAAGGGCGCAAGCAAGCCGAAAAAATGGCGGCTTGGTTGAATAAACGCTTAGATGGTGCTGCGCTCACGGTGATCGCTAGTGAAGCGTTGCGGAGTCAGGAAACCGCTAGGGCATTAAGTAAGCAATTTAATATTGATGCAAGGCTTAATCCTGGCGCACGCGCCGCTGCTTATTTAGAAGTGAGTAATTGGCCGCGTGAAACGGGTAAGGTTTTGGTTTTGGTTGGCCACCAAAATGAGCTTGGACATGTGGCGGCGGTGCTTATGGCTGGCAAAGAATTAGATTGGAATGTGCGTCGTGGCGGCTGTTGGTGGCTACAAAGGCGGGTGAGAGTTGGGCAAATAAGCTACTTATTGCGGGCGGTGATGTCCCCTGATTTGTTGTAAGTATTTTCTAGTGATTTTGATTTGGCTAAGGGCAGACTAAGGGCTTTTGCTTGATTTTATGGCAGTTTAGGTTCTTTCTTACTATGTAAATTGGAATAAGTAAGAAATTGTTTATCTATATGTGTTTTGTGTTACTGTCATGGACAGCTAATAGCTTGCTTTAAGTCAATTAATGGGTAGTTATTCCAATGTATTGTGTTAACATCCAGTAATATGCTATTGCAACTTACTCGGGGGCATTAAAATGCTAATTCATACGCAAGTCCGTAAACCCGTTGTTCCTGTTCGTGATGCTTCAGCTCTACCTAATTTCTTTGAGCGCAATAAGAGTGCCTCGCCCTTTGCGTGGATTACTTTATCTGATGAAGCTAAACGGTCTGCTCCACCGAAAAAACAAACGGTGAAATAAGCAAAACGGCTGCAAGATGCAGCCGTTTTTTGTTGGGGCGAGTCTTAGCTACAGTAAGCTAGCCTGCGGTAGGGCCAAGGCCAAGCTGGCACGGTAATGTTTGCTAGCCGCATCATTTTTATCCAGCGAATCTAATAATTCCGCCAATTCTGCATGGGCAACCGCCGTAGGATGTACAGCAATGCTGGCTTCTAGATAGGTTTGCGCCTTGCCCCATAGTGCGCTTGCACGGCACAGCCTACCCAGAGTCAATAGTAGCAAATGATCTTTAGGGTGCTGCTTCAGCCATAATTCAGCTTGTTGTAGCTGAGAGATCAAAGCCTCCCCCGTTAAGCCAAGTGAGCCATAGCGCCCCGCTAAAGTACTCGACCACTCATTACGTAGCGTTTCTTCGATCAAGCTACGGGCAAAGGCAGGCTCGCCTTGCTGCTTATGGCTATCGACTACGGCTTCTAACAGCTGTGGCAGGGTTTTATCGCCACTTGGCAGCTTATGCCACCAGTCTTGCAATTGCTGGCTGGATAAAGGCTGCTGCTTAAGTTTTAGCAAATAAGCTTGATTACGGATGCGTCTTGCTTGCTCTGCATCTACGGCTTCGCTTTTAGCCAGCTGCTCTACCAAGCGTAAAATAGCGTCAGGATTTTCTTCACGCAAGCGTAAACGCAGCTCTAATTGCAAAGCGGCGGTGAGCTTGGGTGAGATTTGCCTTGCCGCAGCTAGGGCATTACCTGCGTCGCTATAGCGGCGCTCATCCAGATAAAGCTCCGCTGCCATCATGGCTGCAGATAAGTGTTGATTGCCAAAACGCTGTTGAAGTTTTTCTAGGTATTGATCGCGGCGGGCAAAATCACGCATTTGATGCGCAGCCCGCGTGGCCAACAGTGCATTCACGGCGAAGGCATCGTTGTTCTCGCTATTATTGAGCGCCTCTCCAGCCAGCCGTTCAGCGCGTTGGTAGCGGCCTTCAAAAAAGGCTAAGCGCGCTTCACGCTCTAGTTGAATGGAGGCGTCTCTTTGCTGACGTTCACGGTATTGCTTAACTCGTTGTGGCAAGCCGCCAAATTCAGCCACTAGCTTTAGTAATAAATACAGCAGGGTAATGGTTGCTAAGGTCAGCATGGCGAATACATTTAGCGATATTTCAATACGCCAAGGCGGTAAAAACAGCAGTACATAGCCGGTATTGAGCTGGGCAAATAGGGTCAGGCCAACTGCCAGCGCAAATAGGGCGATGATCCAAAATAGGATTCTCATCGGGTAGCCTTTGGTGTAGCCGTAAAAGTGAGCGTTAAGCGAATGCGGCAAAGGATCATTGCTTCGCCCTTTCTGCAATCGTGCGTGCGCTGCGTACGGCGGCCAAGCTAGTGCCAAGCTCAGGTAAGGTAATCACTAAATCTTGCGATCCCAGTTGTTTAAGCGTGGCAATAGAGGTGGCGGTTTGTGGTGATTTTTGATCGAAATATTGCTCTAAATAACGTAACGCGGCGGCAAGATCGCTGCGGTAGCTGGTTTCGTCTTTTAGCATCAGCGTGGTGCGGGCGTCTAATAATCTGAGCTTAATGTTTTCGCGCAGGAAAAAACCTTGCTCTGGGGATAGCAACATGGCTTCTGGTTTATCCATCCGGCGAATTTGAATCAGCTGTTTAAGCTGGTGCCAAAGATCATCAGAAAAACGCCCAAATGCGCTGCTGCTAGCAGATTCCTTGGCTTGGGGTGGGGCCTGGCGATAGCTATCAATGGCTAAAGGTAAGTCATCTAGGCCTGAGATCAGGCTATCGAGCTTGGCGCTAATACCAATCGTATCCACATAAGGGAGTGCTTTCAGCGTATCAATGTCGCGGGTAATACTTTGGCGTAGGCTGATCAGTTCTGGGCGATTGAGCTGAGTGAGTTTTTGATCGATATTGGCCAGAGCCAGCAGGGCACCATTGATATTGCCGCCCAATTGCAGTTGTTGGCTGGCAAAGCCTAAGATTTGTTCTATTTCAGAGAGAGCACGGTGTGTTTCGTTATGCGTCAGCGCCTCATACATATTATTGAGGGCTTGCTGCTGATTCAGCGATTCAGCTTGCTTGGCTTCAAGTAGAGCCAGTTTGCCAACAAACTGCTGCTGTAACTTAGTATTTTCGGTGAGTTGCTGCGTCAGTTGGCTGGTACTGGTTTTATTGCCGGCCAGCTGGCGGCTTACATCAAGCTTGAGCTGCTCCATTGCCTGCTGTTGGTACAGCCATACGCTGCCAGCGGCAATTAAGGCGGCAGCACTGAGCACAATGGCCGTTTGAGGAATAAAACGACGACTGGGAGTTTGCAGCGCCGCAGAGAGTGATTCTTGAGAAGTATCCTGAGTCATCTTAGTCTTGTTTCCTAGCGGGGAAGGGTGAAGTGCTGATGTAGGCCACGCAAAATACCGCTATCCCCCGCATCTGTTAGTTCTATTTGTTTGGCACCTAAAGCGATCAGTGACTCTGCAATGCGCGGATGAGGCACGAAATATATGCGTGATTGTAACGCTTGCAGCGCACCATCTCCAGCGAGCTGAAATAAGTGTTGCGCCGCTTCTGAGCTAGAAATGACGATGCCATCGCAGCCTGTGGCTAATTCGGCATTTAAGCGTGCTAGATCAAAGCGAGGCGGTTGTCTTTGGTAGGCGCTGATCACAGTGAGCCGTGCTCCCCGCTCTTGTAAGGCATTGGGTAATAGTTCACGCCCACCATTGCCGCGAAATATAACTACTTTTTTATTTTGTAAGCTTTGCATGGCGGGCTCAAGTAATAAGCCCTCACTATCAAATTGACTGCTTGGGCAGATAATTTGTTCCATGCCTAGTTCTTTAGCCCGGCGTTCGCTACCTGGACCAACTACGGCAACGGGTAAATCTTTTGGCCACTGCGGTAATTGCGAAACTACCGCATCCAGCGCCGACGGGCTAACAAAGATTGCTAGATCAAATTGCGCTAAGTTGGCTAATGCCGCCGCTAGCGGTGCTGGATCGGCGGCGGGGGCAATTTCCAGTAGTGGCATTGCTACCGCCTCTGCACCAGCCTCAATGAGTAGGTTGATTAAGCCGGCAGCTTGCTGACTGGGGCGCGTTACCCACAGGCGCAGACCTTGAAGAGTTTGGCTCATCGTGATGCCCTAAGAAATGTAGCGTGGACAAATAGCCAGCCCTATATGCATCAATTTAGTCGATGCCATGCAAGATAAATCGCTTGAGGCGGGTAAGCACCCAACTCAGCAAAGCATTACTAAGCTGCAGCGGCTAAGTTTTTCAAAATCTCGGTTGCGCCTTCGGTGCAGAGCAATTCAGCCACTTGTAAACCTAGGCCATTGGCGGCGGCAAGTGAGCCGTTGGCTTCGGCGTACACAATATCGCTGCCATCTGGGTTGGCAATAAAGGCGCGCAGGCGCAAAAATCCATCATCTTCTTCTGCAAAAGCACCCAGTGGAATCTGGCAAGATCCACCTAAGCGGCGTGATAGGGCGCGCTCTGCCGTGACACAGGCTGCAGTGATGGTATGGTTGAGTGGTGCTAAGAGCGCTTTTAAGTCTTCTCTATCATCACGAATCTCAATACCGAGCGCGCCTTGGCCTGGTGATGGCAGGCTATCGCTCGGGGAAATGGCGCTTTTGATTCGCTCGCCCAATCCAAGCCGAATTAAGCCGGATGCAGCTAGGATAATAGCGTCGTATTCACCCGCATCTAATTTGCCTAAGCGCGTACCTACATTGCCACGTAAGGGCTTGATCATCAGGTGTGGGAAACGAGCACGCAGCTGTGATTCACGGCGCAGACTAGAAGTGCCAACGATGGCCCCAGCAGGGAGCTGATCTAGGGATGGGTATTTATTTGAAACAAAGGCATCGCGGGGGTCTTCACGCTCGCCAATGGCGGCCAATGCAAAGCCAGCTGGCAAGAGCATGGGTACGTCTTTCATGGAATGCACGGCCAGATCGGCACGGCCTTCTTCAATCGCGGTTTCTAGCTCTTTAACAAATAAGCCCTTGCCGCCAATTTTATTCAAAGTGACGTCTAAAATCCGGTCGCCTTGGGTGGTCATTCCTAGTAATTCAACCGTCAGCTCTGGATAGAGCGTCTCAAGCTTCGCCTTGATATGGTTAGCCTGCCAGAGTGCGAGCGGGCTTTCACGAGTTGCAATAACGAGGCGAGTAGGCAGTATCACTTGCGATTCCTTGAGTTTTTCATACAAGGGCGCATTCTATCATTAGCCGCCTGTGGGCTGTCTGCTGGAGTTTGACGCTTATTTTTTATGCGGCTCAAAAAAAGACAGTGGCGGTTGCAGCTCGATATCGAGCTCCACTAAATCAATCTCTTCAAAAACCTCCTCAGCATCGTTAGCTGCTGTAGAAGCTTCGATGATTTCTTCTTCGGCAACAATTAAAGAAAGATCAAGCGGGCTGTTTTCCTCTATTGCTGGCGGTGCAAACTCAAGTGGTGGCAAATCTAGCGAGATAATTTGCAAGGGTGAATTTTCTGAGCTGGATGTGTTGTGCTCGTTGTTTTCTGCTGGGGCGGTTAAAAACTCCATCAACATGGCGTCTTGTGGCCGCTGCGACTCAATTTCTACAGGGATTTCTTCTGGCTCAGCCAGTTTGGCAGGCAGAGTGATATCTAAGGGCTGCTCAATTTCTATAGGCGTTGGAATCAGCGGCAGAGGAGCAGTCGATGGCTCTTCTTCAGCATGTGGCACGACCTCTTCAGGCACGCTATATAGCGGGTTTTCAGGATCGAGTCGGTAGCCAATATTACGAACCAAGGCCCAGTCTTCCGCATCATTACTGAGATCATGGAAGCGTCTGGCAAGTTGTGCGTATTCGGTTTTCATACCTTGTTGGCGCAAAACACGGAATAGCAGTAGCCAAGGTTCTGTTTCAGCTTCGTTTTCATCAATGGTGATATACAGCAGCTCAATAGCTTGGTCTGTTTCACCTTGGGCAACCAATAACTGCGCGCGCTCTAGCGTGGCGCTGCCATCTTCCTCTTGAACTTCAATCCCGCCATAAAACAGTTGGCTATGCCTGAAAATAGAGTGTTCCTCTTTTGGATCAGCTGGGCTGGGTTTGATATTGCTGCGGTGTAGGCTAGAAATGCTGCTATCGGAATCGGCCTCCCAAGCATTTTGTTTTTGCTTACGGCGTAGCCAGATCCAGCCGCCTGCAACGGCCGCTAAGAGGGCGAGTGCTAAGGTAATCCACCAGTTGCTGCTAGCTGCTTCGACGGGGTGCCTTTGAATGACGGTTGGGGCAGGAAGCGGGGTACTGATGGTGCTGGGTTTAGGTGTGGCAACTTCTTCTGCATGATCAATATTTAAGCTGGCTTCAGGCGCGCTAATAATACTGCTGGCCGCTCTTTGGCCCCCAGCCAATGTTTGTAGGGTGAGCATCGATTTTTGCAGGCGTATCATTTCTGATTGCAGCTGCTCTTGCAGGCTCTGCATCATCGCAATTTTAGTTTGTAAATCTTCAGGGCTAAGTACGGCAGGCGCTACGTTTTTGCTACTTAATTCGCTCTCAATCCGTAACTGGCCACCCGTAGAGGGTAGAGGGGGTAATGCGTGGGTAGCATCTAGCGATTTAGGCGCTTTGGTGGCCGTTGTGCTTGGCTCGGTATTGAGCTTTGGAGCGGGTTTGGCTCTAGCTGTGCGTGGGTGCTTTGCTGCGACTGTGGCTATCGCTTTGTTTGGATGCGTTTCTTCTGCAATGCTCGGGAGATTGACTGGCGCAGGGTCTAAAAAGACGGTGTAACTACGCTGTAGTTGCTGTCCTTTGCATTCCATCTTGAGGCTAAAGCTGGCTACTGGCTCAAATAGAGATTCGGCCGCTTGAATTAAAATTCGTCCGCTGCGCCCACTACTTTGCAGGCGTAGCGAGGCTGGGCCTAGCCCTGGTAAATCATTATTTGCAGCAATAACACTTAGCTTGCTGCAGTCTTCTGCCAAGCCATCTTCAGGGGAAAGTTGGTAGGTGACAAAGCCTTTAAAACGCTGGCCAACCGATGATTGAATCGTCAACTCCCCAAGCGTAAGGGCCGCCGCAGGTTGCTCAATAATTAGCAATAGCGCCGCGCATAGCAATTGCCAGCTTATATTTTGCTTGAAATGGGAATGGATTATTGTCATTGATTTATATGTGCCGTTTAGTACCGTGTAATTTGATGCTTTAGCTGGACTTTAGACTATTTACTATGGGCTGACAAAGTGAGCATTGTTATTGATAGCAATTTAGCTGCTTTTGTCATCCCCCTCTCTTCCGATTACCTAATTATGGCCTCTTGCTCAATCTCATTATAAATAGCGTAGGGCGGGTGAAACCCGCGCATTTATTCAGCATGGCTCGCTGGTTTCACCCGCCCTACCCATTCAAAAACCAAACCTAATACTCAAGAAATCCATCTACACAGAGTCCATTGAGCAAGAGGCATACTCGTCCGATTGAGGAAAAGAGGGCAAATAGATTTAGTGAGCTTCTTCCCAATTCATGCCTACGCCTACTTCGGCCAGCAAGGGTACGGTCAGTTCTGCCGCTTGCGCCATTCTAATCGGCAATTGCTCACGCATCATTGCCACTTCAGCGTCTGGCACTTCCAGTACCAGCTCATCGTGTACCTGCATAATTAATCTGCTTTGCAGGCCTTCGGCCTTAATCCAGTCCGCTACATTAATCATCGCCAGCTTGATTAAATCGGCCGCCGTGCCCTGCATTGGGGCGTTAATTGCGGCGCGTTCTGCTCCGGCGCGGCGGGCCGCATTGGATGATTTGATTTCTGGTAGCCATAGGCGGCGGCCAAACACGGTTTCTACATAGCCGTGCTCTTTGGCGCTGGCGCGGATGTTTTCCATATACATGGCCACGCCTTGGAAACGGGCAAAGTAGCGATCGATAAAGTTTTTTGCGGCGTCGCGCGGGATTTCGAGTTGCGCGGCTAGGCCAAATACGCCCATGCCATAAATCAGACCAAAGTTAATGCTTTTGGCGTAGCGGCGTTGCTCGCTACTGACTTGATCGAGCGCTACGCCAAACACTTCGGCGGCGGTGGTGCGGTGAATATCTTCCCCAGAGGTAAACGCAGCAATCATCGCCTCATCGCTGGATAAATGCGCCATGATGCGTAGCTCAATTTGCGAGTAATCGGCAGACATTATTTGCCAGCCTTTAGGCGCAATAAAGGCTTCACGAATCTTGCGGCCTTCTAGGCTTTTAACCGGAATGTTCTGCAGATTAGGTTCGGTAGAGCTTAAGCGCCCAGTTACGGCGACGGTTTGGTTGTAGCTAGTGTGAACGCGGCCAGTGCGCGGGTTCACCATCAGCGGCAGTTTGTCGGTGTAAGTGGATTTAAGCTTGGAAAGCGAGCGATGTTCAAGCAATACCTTGGGCAGTGGAAAATCCTTAGCCAGCTCCTGCAAGACTTCTTCGTCAGTAGAGGGCGCGCCCTTAGGGGTTTTTTTAATGACGGGCAGCTTGAGCTGTTCAAAGAAAATCTCGCCAATCTGCTTAGGGCTGGATAGATTAAAGGGTTGCCCTGCCAAATCGTAAGCGCTTTGCTCAAGTGCCAGTAAGCGCAGGCCAATTTCGTGGCTTTGCTGATTGAGCTTCTGGCTATCGAGCAGCACGCCGGTGCGCTCCATTTCAAACAGCACCGCACGCGATGGCATTTCGATATCGCGGTAAACCGTGGCCAGCCCACCAGTCAGCCGTGGCAGCATGGCGTGGGCCAGTTGCAAGGTGATGTCGGCGTCCTCGGCGGCGTAAGTGCTGGCAATCTCTACGGCTACTTCGTCAAAGCCAATTTGCTTAGCCCCTTTGCCGCAGAGTTCTTCATATTTAATGGTGGCAACGCCCAGCTCGCGCTCGGCTAGCGCATCCATATTGTGTTTCTCAAAGCTGGCCAGTACATAAGACATCAGCATGGTGTCGTCAGAAACGCCAGCCAGTGCAATGCCGTGGTTGGCAAAAATATGCTGATCAAATTTTAAATTCTGGCCAAGCTTTTTGTGATCTGCGGATTCTAACCAAGGTTTTAGCTTAGCTAGCGTGGCATCTAGCGGCAGTTGCTCAACTGCATCTGGCCCACGGTGAGCAAGGGGCAAATACGCAGCAAGGCCCGCTTTAATGCAAAAAGACATACCAACAATTTGTGAATTTAGCGCGTCAAGGCCGGTGGTTTCAGTATCTAGCGAAACCACTTCGGCGGCCATCAGTTGTACCAGCCATTCATCTAACTGCTCTTGGCTGAGGATGGTTTGGTAGTGGCGCTCAACAGGGGCTGGCTCGCTCATGTTTTCCGCTGCTGCGGCAGGCTTGGCTGGAGCGCTGAATAAATCAGCGCTGGAAGGGGCCGCTGCGGCGCTGATCTTGCTTTCTGCCTCGCGGATCCAAGTTTTGAAGTTGGCTTTGCGAAAAATGCCCAGCAGCGTGTCCCAGTCTTCTGCCTGTGGTGTTAGATCGGTAAATTGCTGCGGTAGCTCGCGGCTTAAATCCAGATCACATTTGATGGTGACCAGCTGTTTAGCCATCGGCAGCCATTCCAGCGTATTACGCAGGTTGTCGCCGACTACGCCTTTGATGGCGTCGGCATTGGCAACGATGGCATCCAGCGTTTGGTATTCACTTAGCCATTTTTGTGCAGTTTTGGGGCCACATTTGGGCACACCGGGTACGTTATCTACGGTGTCGCCAATCAGTGCCAGATAGTCGACAATTTGCTCAGGGCGCACGCCAAATTTATTAATCACGCCTTCGATATCTAACACTTCTTCGGTCATCGAGTTTTCAATTCGCACGTATTGATTAACCAGCTGCGCCATATCTTTATCGCCGGTAGACATGATGGTAGTAATACCGTGCTCTGTACCCCAGCTTGCTAGCGTGCCAATCACATCGTCAGCTTCTACGCCGTTAACCATCAGAATCTTAATGCCAAAGGCTTTCACTGCGGCATGAATCGGCTCGATTTGCACCCGCAATTCATCAGGCATAGATGGGCGTTGCGCCTTGTATTCGGCGTATAAATCGTCGCGAAAGGTTTTACCCTTGGCATCAAACACGCAGGCTATATAATCGGCAGGAGTTTGCTGACGTAGCTTTTTTAGCATATTCACAAAGCCATAGAGGGCATTAGTGGGTGTGCCATCGGGAGCCGCCAAATCGCGGATCGCATGGAAGGCTCGGTAGAGGTAGGAAGAGCCGTCAATTAAAAGCAGGGTCGCCATGCGATGAAACTCTCTATACTAAGTGTAAGAAAAACGAAAACACTGGGGGGCTTACCCCTTTCCAGTGTTCGGGTTGATATTAGAATGCTTTGAATCCAGCGTATTATAAGGCTTAAGCCGCTGTGTTTATATGTCAGCTTTGTACGGATGTATCCCATGATAAAAGACGTCTAATTAGCGCTTGCCTGTGTAAAGAATAATTCAGACTCCAGTATCGACTTTAACAAGGAAACCACCATGCGCCTTATTTTGCTTAGTCTATTACTGAGTAGTTATGCTTTTGCTGCGTCACCAAGTGATGCGCCACCGCCTTTGCCCGCCAAGGGAAGCGAGGCAAAAGTGCTCGATGAGCCAGAAATCAAGGTGATCGAAAAATCTGACGCAACCATTGCTGAGTATCGCTTAAAAGGTAAACTTTACATGATGAAAGTAACGCCTAAAGTGGGTAAGCCTTATTTCTTGATCGATAAAGAAGGGCAAGGGCGTTTTGATCGCAGTGACGATTTGGGTGGCAGCAATTTATCTGTACCCCGCTGGGTTATTTTTGAATTTTGATGGTGTAAGTCATTTCATTTTGAGTCCACGAACAATATAAAATCCACGAAAAAATCAATGCAAATTCTTGAGCTAAATGAGCTGATCCACGGGCTGCACCCCAGTTTGATTTGCGGTGCGGCTTATTAAATCAAGCCATTTTTTGTGCATTGAGTGGTCTGCCTATTGTTTGATTTTTCGTGGATGAAAAACTAGTTTAAGAATGCCCATTTGAGCCAAATCTATGTCAGTTTTTACCACCGTGACAATGGAAGACCTCGGTCCCTTCCTAAAGCGTTACTCCATTGGCAGCTTGCTTGAGCTTAAAGGCATTGCCGCTGGGATCACAAACACCAATTACTTTGTGACCACCACGCATGGCCGCTATGTACTGACTTTGTTTGAAACCTTGGCGGCGGATGAATTGCCGTTTTATGTCAATTTGATGGCGCATCTGGCCCATCATGGCATTGCGGTTGCTGCACCGATTGCGAATCTGGAAGATCAATACGTTGATGAGCTAAATGGCAAGCCAACGCTGCTGGTGCAGTGCGTACCTGGCACGGTGGTGGATGAGCCTAGCGCAAACCAATGCGCTGAAGTGGGTGAAATGTTGGCGCAAATGCATTTGGCTGCGCGTAGTTATAAGCAGCAGATGCCCAATCCACGTGGGCCAATGTGGTGGAATGCCACCGCACCACAGTTATTTGACTTGATGCAGGCGGATGAGGCTGAGCAATTGCGCGCCGAGTTGGCTTTACAGGCCGAGCATCGTTTCGATCACTTGCCCCAAGGCGTGATTCACGCAGATTTATTCCGCGATAACGTCTTACTTAATGGCGATCGTGTGGGCGGTTTTATTGATTTCTACTATGCCTGTAATGATGCCTTGGTCTATGACTTAGCCATTACGCTGAATGATTGGTGCGTAACGGAGTCAGGCGATATCGATCAGGCGCGGGCAAGGTCATTGCTGCAAGGTTATCAGGCGATTCGCCCCTTAAGCTTGGATGAAATTGCCGCGTGGCCCTTGGTATTGCGCGCTGCAGCGCTGCGTTTTTGGGTATCGCGTTTATATGATTTTTATAAGCCTGCGGCCGGTGAAATGACCTATGCCAAAGACCCTGGGCATTTTCAGCGGGTGATCAGTGCGCATGCAAAACGGCAGGATTTTTGTTTGTGAATATTTTTTTAGATGAATTACGCCTATTGCTTGATACGGCAGGCGTGTTAAGTGGTAAGGATACGGCGGCTTATTGCCTAGATCAGCGCCGTCGTTATCAAGGCGCAGCGTTGGCAGTGGCGAGGCCACGCAACACAGCAGAAGTGGCGGCCGTGATTAAGCTTTGCGCTCAGCACGGCGTGGCAATTGTTCCGCAAGGGGGAAACACCAGCCTTTGTGGCGCTGCTACGCCTGATGCATCAGGGAAGGCGCTGGTTTTGTCCACAGAGCGCATGAACCGAGTGCTCAAGGTAGATAGTGATAACAACACCATTATTGTGGAAGCAGGAGCCATCTTGGCCGATGTGCAGGCGGCTGCGCGTGCCGCAAATCGCTTGTTTCCTGCTGATTGGGCCGCAGCTGGTTCTTGCCGCATGGGCGGCGCTTTGGCGACCAATGCGGGTGGGGTGAATGTGCTGCGTTACGGCAATATGCGTGAGCTGACCTTGGGCTTGGAAGTGGTGCTGCCCAATGGTGAAGTGTTGGATGGTTTGCGCGGGCTCAGAAAAGACAATACTGGTTATGATTTAAAGCAGCTGTTTATTGGCTCTGAAGGCACTTTAGGTGTGATTACTCGTGCGGTACTGCGGCTTTATCCTTTGCCCACGGCGCATGCAACGGCCTTGGTGGGCTTGGATCATCCTGCCGCAGCGGTGGAGTTGCTCCGTGGTATACAGGCGGCGGTGGGCGATCGAGTGACCTCGTTTGAGCTGATTTCCAAGCCTTGTTTTGAGCTGCTGGCTAAGCAATATCCTAGCTTACCTCACCCTTTTAAGCCTTTGCCTGAATGGGCGGTGTTGTTAGAGCTATCCGATGGGGGTAGCAGCGAGGTATTGAGCGATCAATTAGCGCAAGTGCTGCTTACTTTGGGCTGTGAAAATTCCTTATTAGCGCAAAACAGTAAGCAAGCCAAAGATTTTTGGCAGTTAAGAGAGCATATCCCTGAGGCTCAACGTAGAGAAGGCGTAAGTATTAAACATGATATTAGTGTGCCAGTAGGTAGCATTCCTGACTTCTTAACAGAATGTGGCCAAGCGTTGGCGGCGGTTTTAAGTGATGCAGCCATTATTGCTTTTGGTCATTTGGGCGATGGCAATTTACATTACAACGTATTTAGAACGGATAAAACTGCAGCGATTTACTCAGATGAGCCTATGGTGAATGATATTGTTTATGCCTGTGTTGCAAAGCATAACGGCAGTATCAGTGCAGAACATGGGATTGGGCAATTAAAACGCCAGCATTTGGCTAAATATAGAAATCCGCTAGAATTAGCATTAATGAAAAGCATTAAACAATCGTTTGATTCGGCAGGAATTATGAATCCTGGAAAAGTATTACTCGATTAAAGCAAATGTAATCATTTACTTATATATTAGTGTTAATTAAGTAATGTATATGTTTTAGCTTACATTCTGCGTAGAATATCTTTTCATAACTACTAAAATGAAATTCAGGTATGAGCGAGTCTAATCCCAGCCATTCGAAAGCTTCTGACCGCCCTGATTGGCGTGTGGGTGAGCATCAAAGCCGCTTTGATCCACTCTTGGATTGTTTGGCCGAGCTAACACGCATTCATGGCTCCCCTTGGACGTGTGAAGCTTTATCTGCTGGCTTGCCTCTGAGCGATAATCTCTTATCGCCTTCTCTTGTGCCGCGTGCTGCGGCTCGAGCAGGTCTATCTGCTCGAGTGGTGCGCCGTGCCTTGAATGAATTACCCACCAGTTTATTTCCTGTCATTTTACTACTTAAAGATCGCGGCGCTTGCTTACTGCTGGAATGGTTGGATGACGGCATGGCACGTGTGTGCTTTCCTGAAACAGGTGAATCATCTGAGCTGCTGAGTGCCGAGGCATTACAAGCGGTGCATACCGGCATCGTTATTTTTGTTCGCCCCAAATTTAGATTTGAAGCCCGCGCACCAGAGCATGGCGCGGTGCGTGGCCGCCATTGGTTTTGGAGCGTAGTTAAAGATAATTGGCGTTTATACCGCGACGCTCTATTGGCTGCGCTACTGATTAATACGCTGGCGTTGGCCATGCCGCTGTTTTCGATGAATGTTTACGATAGGGTCGTGCCCAACCATGCTTTAGAAACACTGTGGGTGTTGGCGATTGGCGCTTTGGCCGTATTAACGTTTGATTTCTTATTGCGAACGATCCGTGGCCATATTATTGATGTGGCGTCTAAGCGTATTGATGTGACCTTGTCTGCTTTGATTATGGAGCGAGTACTCGGAATCCGTATGGAGGCGCGGCCCGCTTCAGTTGGCTCTTTTGTGGCTAATTTGCGCGCTTTTGAATCGGTACGAGATTTCATCGCCTCAGCCTCTATTACTACCTTGGTTGATTTGCCTTTCGTGCTAATTTTCTTGCTGGTGATGGTATGGATCTCGCCGTGGTTGGCGGTGCCTGCCATGGTTGGCATTGTGCTGGTGGTGGGGTTTACCTTGCTGGCCCAAGATAAAATGCGCGAAATGGTTGAGTTAACTCAGCGGGCATCCGCACAGCGCAATGCCACTTTGGTTGAGGGCTTGGTCGGGATAGAAACCATCAAGGTGATGGGCGCAGAGAGCGAGTTTCAACGTCGCTGGGAGCGGTCAACGCACTTCTTGGCCCAAGTGGGCTCAAAACTTAAATTACTTTCATCAACAACGGTGAATTTTGCGTCGTTTATTAGCCAATTGGTGAGTGTGGTTGTGATTATTGTGGGGGTGTATTTACTTACCGAAAACATGGTCACCATGGGGGGGATTATTGCCGCCTCTATGTTATCTGGCCGTGCTTTAGCCCCGCTTGGGCAGGTGGCTGGCTTGTTGATGCAATACCAAAATGCACGCACCTCGCTGGCGGGAATTGAATCTCATATGAAGTTGCCGGTTGAGCGCCCGCAAGATAGTAATTTCTTACATCGCGAATCGTTCAGGGGTGATATTGAATTTAAAAACGTCAGTTTTGCCTATGCCGGTAGTGATGAAAAAGTGCTTAATAATGTTTCATTTAAGCTTAAATCCGGTGAAAAAATGGCCATTATTGGCCGGATTGGCTCAGGCAAAACCACGATCGAAAAACTGATCCTTGGCCTCTACTACCCAACCGAAGGGGCGGTATTAATTGATGGTGTGGATACGCGGCAAATTGATCCCGCCGAATTACGCCGTGCCATTGGCCATGTGCCACAAGAACCCATCTTATTTTATGGTACCTTGCGCCAAAATATAGCGATGGGTGCGCCATTTGCAGACGATAGCAGCATCTTGGCGGCAGCGGATTTGGCAGGGGTGAAGGAGTTCTCTGATTTGCATCCACGCGGTTTTGATATGCTAATTGCGGAGCGGGGTGAGTCCTTATCCGGCGGCCAGCGGCAAGCGGTTTCGATTGCTCGCGCTTTATTGAATGACCCACCAATGCTGTTGCTGGATGAGCCAACCAGTGCCATGGATCATCTTTCTGAAGAAAAACTAAAAGCACGCCTGAAGGCTTACGTCACGCAAAAAACCTTATTGCTGGTTACACACCGCACCTCTTTGCTGGATTTGGTTGATCGCTTGATTGTGCTTGATCAAGGGCAAGTGGTTGCAGATGGCGCGAAAGCGCAGGTGATTGAGGCCTTGCAGCAGGGCAGAATAGGTAGGACGAGCTGATGATGGAGATGCAAACCGTTAAGCCTACATTTTGGCGCAAAAAATGGCAGACCATAGTGAGCAAAAGTTCGCACTGGTTTGATCGCTATTTATTCAGAGGCGAAGCTGCGGATGTCGTTGATCATAACGATTTTATTGCCGATGCCGATTGGGTGATTGTTGAGCAAAGCTCGCGTGGTGCAAGGATCTTGGTCTGGGTATCCGCTTTAACCGTGCTGGTGGTGCTGCTTTGGGCTAGTTTGGCAAAAATTGATGAAGTCACACGCGGTGAAGGCAAGGTGATTCCTTCACGGCAGATTCAGGTGATACAAAGCTTAGATGGCGGGATTGTAAAGGCTATCTTAGTTAGAGAAGGTCAGCAGGTTAAGGTAGGACAATTACTGATTACGATTGACCCAACTCGCTTTGTGTCGTCATTAAAAGAAAATCGGGCGCAGTATTTGTCGTTGAAAGCCAAAGCGGCGCGGCTGGAAGCTCTGGCTTCGGGTAAAGATTTTGTAGTGCCTACCGAAGTACAGGCCGAAGCGCCAGAAATCGTGATTCAAGAGCGTGGCTTGTATGAATCGCGCCGTGCTGAAATGAATGCTTTGATTAGTGGCGCACAGCAGCAACTGGTGCAACGTGGGCAGGAGCTAAACGAAGCACGTACTCGCCGCGAACAAGCAGGCCAAGGCTATGCGCTGACTTTGCGTGAGCTGGAAGCCACTAAGCCTTTGCTGAAGAGTGGTGCCGTTTCTGATGTAGAAATCTTACGTCTAGAGCGCGATGTTTCGCGTTATTTGGGCGAGCGTGATTCTGCAGGCTCGCAAATTCCACGTATCCAATCGGCCATGTCTGAGGCTGGCAGTAAGATTCGTGAGGTTGAGCTTAGTTTCAGAAACGTCGCGCGTTCGGAGCTGGGCGAAACAGTGGGCAAGCTCAATAGCTTAACGGAAGGCAGCGTTGCCCTCGCGGATCGAGTCAAGCAATCAGAAATACGCTCGCCGGTGAATGGTACTGTAAAGCAATTGCAAGTTAATACCGTGGGTGGCGTGGTGCAGCCCGGCAAAGATATTATTGAAGTGGTACCTGGGGATGACGCGCTGCTATTAGAAGCTAGGATCTTGCCGAAAGATATTGCCTTTTTACGCCCTGGCGCCACAGCAATTGTGAAATTTACAGCCTATGATTTTTCTATCTACGGTGGCTTGGATGCCAAGCTAGAGCACATCAGCGCAGATACCGTTGTGGATGAAAAAGGTAACGCTTTTTATATTGTTAAAGTAAGGACTAATGCCAGCTTCTTGAAAGCAGGAGAGAAAAAACTACCTATTATCCCTGGCATGGTCGCTGAGGTTGATATCTTAACTGGTAAAAAAACAGTGCTTTCCTATCTGTTAAAACCGGTACTCCGTGCAAAATCTAATGCGTTGACTGAGCGATGAACTTCTCCATTTTAACTGCCGATATCTCTTTGTTTGCACACATCCAGCAGGGTACTCAGCAAGAGTTCCTAAGGCTGGATTCTTTGCCTGCATTAAGCCAGCTTAGCGGTAGTGTGGTGCTGATTGATTTAGCCTTGCCTACCTTGCCAGCATTGAGCGATGCCAGTTGGCTTACATATACAGCGTCTAATCAGGTGCTTTTTTTAAGCTCAACACCCAGCGATGCAGAGCACCTAGCCGCATTAACGGCGGGCGCGCGGGGCTATTGCCATGCCTATGCTGCCAGTGAGTCTTTGCAGGCTATTCTTAATGTGGTGGCTGCAGGTGGGGTTTGGGCAGGGCCGGCTATTTTGCAGGCGCTGATTCGCTCGATGCATAAATTATTTGCACCCAAAGATACTCAGGCTTGGATGGGGCCACTGACAGAGCGGGAGCGTGAAGTGGCCACTTTAGCCGCTAGTGGCAGTGCAAATAAAGAAATTGCCCGTGAGTTGGGTATTACTGAGCGTACAGTTAAATTTCACCTCAGCTTGATATTTGAAAAGCTGCATGTCAGTGATCGCTTACAACTTACGCTGCTGGCTAAGGGAATACGCTAGCAATATTTACATTGCAGCTGTGTGTCAGAGTAGCCCCGTTTATACGGGGTTTTTTTCTGACCAGCGGCCCTTGCTGCTGTACTCAGGTACAGTAGGAATGCCGCATGAATAAGCTTAGCCTGAAGCCTAACTTATTCACTGGTTGACCTATCATGGCCGAGCAAATTAGTACAAGCAAACCCAACGTTACCGTTGTTCATATTGATGGTAGCGTTTTTTTGCGAGATGCAACTGGGAAGTCTGTGCCTTTAAAAGAAGGCCAGCAGTTGAATGAGAATGAAATTTTTGTTACCTCAGCAGATGGGCGAGTGCAACTGCTGATGCCCAATGGCGAGCTGCTAGAAATTGGTGGGGATCGCACGGTACAGGTAGATGCTCAGATGCTGGGCACAACCCCCGTTGATACCGCATCAGCGGCCATTGCCGATCTAAATGCTTCAACAGATAAAATTGCTGCGGCAATTGCCAGCGGCAAAGATTTGACCACTGAATTAGAAGCAACCGCTGCGGGTTTGGGGGGCGCTGGGGGCGCTGGAGAGGGCCACTCCTTTGTTGAGTTGGGGCGAATTGCTGAAGGTGTAAATCCGCTGGCGTTTAATTTTGCGGGTTCTGATTTAGGCACAACAGATCTGCCTCTTGTAGGCGCATTACCTATTCAGCCCAGCCCAAATCCATCCATTTTGGGCGCAGATGCAGTGAGCGTCGCAGAAGATACCCCCGCGTCTGGCAATGTACTCAGTAATGATAGTGATGCTGATGGCCCTCTCAGTGTTACTGGTTTTACAGTTGCGGGCTTGCCCGATACGTTTGCCCCCAACCAGCAGGCAACGATTCCAAATGTGGGCACCTTGGTTATTGCGCCCAATGGTGATTTCACCTTTACACCTGTCGCTAATTACAACGGGCCAGTGCCGGTCGTGACTTATAGCGTGATTGATCCTGTTGGAGGAACCGGCAGCAGCACCTTAACGCTCACCGTTACCCCCGTTGATGACCCCGCAAATTTACAAGCCGATGTGGCCACGGCAGCTGAAGATACTCCGGCAACGGGTAATGTATTAAGGAATGATAGCGATCCGGATGGCGCATTAACGGTAACAGGCTTTACTGTCGCTGGCCTGACTGGCACGTTTACAACTGGGCAGCCTGCCAGCATTCCGAATGTGGGTACCTTGTTGATTGCGGCTAATGGTGATTACACCTTTACTCCCCTTGGTAATTACAACGGCTCCGTACCAGTAATTACATACAATGTGGTCGATCCACAGGGTGGGACAGGCAGCAGCACTTTAACTATCACCATTACACCTGTTGATGATCCGGCAAAGTTACAAGCAGATACCGCAACCCTATTGGAAGACACCCAAGCAACAGGTAATGTATTAACCAACGATAGCGATCCAGATGGCGCTTTAAAGGTTACGGGCTTTACCATTGCAGGCCTAACTGGCACGTTTACCACAGGCCAGCCAGCCATCATCCCCGGCGTAGGCACTTTGGTGATTGCACCCAACGGGGATTACACCTTTACCCCAGAAAGCAACTATGACGGGCCGGTTCCCGTTATCACCTACAACGTAACTGACCCACTAGGCGGCACGGGCAGTAGCACGTTGACACTGACTATTACACCCGTTGATGATCCTGTGATTAGCAAGATCGAAGTCGGCAATCCTGGGATTGCGGATGACAATGTGGTTGAAGGTAACAACCTCGTCTTCAACGTTACCCTCAGCACCGCTACGACCAAAGTTGAAAGCTATGCCTTTAGTTTGGGTGGCGGCAGTGCATCGGCTGCGGACTACGGCACAGCCACCTTTAGCAATGGTGTGACCTATGATGCCGCTACCGGCAAAATCACCGTGCCAGCGGGCGTGACCAGCTTTGCAGTCACCTTGCCAACCGTTGATGACACTCTGGTTGAAATCTCTCCAGAAACCGTACCGCTCACGATTGGTGGTGTCACAGCCACTGGCGGCATTCTGGATAATGACAGCCCAGCTATCAGCAAGATCGAAGTCGGTAATCCAGGTATTGCCGATGACAATGTGGTTGAAGGTAATAACTTAGTCTTCAACGTTATCCTCAGCACCGCTACGACTAAGGTTGAAAGCTATGCCTTCAGCCTTGGTGGCGGTAGTGCATCAGCAGCGGATTACGGCACAGCTACCTTTAGCAATGGTGTGACCTACGATGCCGCTACCGGCAAAATCACCGTGCCAGCGGGTGTGACCAGCTTTGCAGTCACCTTGCCAACCGTTGATGACACTCTGGTTGAAATCTCCCCAGAAACCGTGCCTTTAACTATCGGTGGTGTTACCGCCACCGGCGGCATTCTGGATAATGACAGCCCAGCTATCAGCAAAATCGAAGTCGGTAACCCAGGCATTGCGGACGACAACGTGGTGGAAGGCAATAACCTCGTCTTTAACGTTACCCTCAGCACCGCGACGACTAAGGTGGAAAGCTATGCCTTTAGTTTGGGTGGTGGTACAGCCAGCGCTGCCGATTACGGCACAGCCACCTTTAGCAATGGTGTGACCTACGATGCCGCCACCGGCAAAATCACCGTGCCAGCGGGTGTGACCAGCTTTGCAGTCACCTTGCCAACCGTTGATGACACTCTGGTTGAAATCTCTCCAGAAACCGTACCGCTCACGATTGGTGGTGTCACCGCCACCGGCGGCATTCTAGATAACGACAGCCCCGCCATCAGCAAGATCGAAGTGGGTAACCCAGGCATTGCGGATGACAATGTGGTGGAAGGCAATAACCTCGTCTTCAACGTTACCCTCAGCACCGCTACGACTAAGGTTGAGAGCTATGCCTTCAGCCTCGGTGGTGGTACAGCCAGCGCTGCCGATTACGGCACAGCTACCTTTAGCAATGGCGTGACCTACGACGCTGCTACAGGCAAAATCACAGTGCCAGCGGGCGTGACCACCTTTGCAGTCACCTTGCCAACCGTCGACGATACTCTGGTTGAAATCTCCCCAGAAACCGTGCCTTTAACTATTGGTGGTGTTACCGCGACCGGCGGCATTCTAGATAACGACAGCCCAGCCATCAGCAAGATCGAAGTCGGCAATCCCGGCATTGCGGATGACAATGTGGTGGAAGGCAATAACCTCGTCTTCAACGTTACCCTCAGTACCGCTACGACTAAGGTTGAAAGCTATGCCTTTAGTTTGGGTGGTGGCACAGCCAGCGCTGCAGATTATGGCACAGCTACCTTTAGCAATGGCGTGACCTACGATGCCGCCACTGGCAAAATCACAGTGCCAGCTGGCGTGACCAGCTTCGCAGTCACTTTGCCAACCGTCGACGATACTCTGGTTGAAATCTCCCCAGAAACCGTGCCTTTAACTATTGGTGGTGTTACCGCGACCGGCGGCATTCTAGATAACGACAGCCCAGCCATCAGCAAGATCGAAGTCGGCAATCCCGGCATTGCGGATGACAATGTGGTGGAAGGCAATAACCTCGTCTTCAACGTTACCCTCAGTACCGCTACGACTAAGGTTGAGAGCTATGCCTTTAGTTTGGGTGGTGGTACAGCCAGCGCTGCAGATTACGGCACAGCCACCTTTAGCAATGGCGTGACTTACGATGCTGCCACCGGCAAAATCACCGTGCCAGCGGGTGTGACCAGCTTTGCAGTCACCTTGCCAACCGTCGACGATACTCTGGTTGAAATCTCCCCAGAAACCGTGCCTTTAACCATCGGTGGCGTAACCGCCACAGGTGGAATTCTGGACAACGACAGCCCAGCCGTCAGCAAGATCGAAGTCGGCAATCCTGGTATTGCGGATGACAATGTGGTGGAAGGCAATAACCTCGTCTTCAACGTTACCCTCAGCACTGCGACGACCAAAGTTGAAAGTTATGCCTTCAGCCTCGGTGGTGGTACGGCCAGCGCTGCAGATTACGGCACAGCGACATTCAGCAATGGTGTTACTTACGACGCTGCTACCGGCAAAATCACAGTGCCAGCGGGCGTGACCAGCTTTGCGGTCACCTTGCCAACCGTCGACGACACTCTAGTTGAAATCTCCCCAGAAACCGTGCCTTTAACTATTGGTGGTGTTACCGCGACTGGCGGGATTCTGGACAACGACAGCCCAGCCATCAGCAAGATCGAAGTCGGTAACCCAGGCATTGCGGATGACAATGTGGTGGAAGGTAATAACCTCGTCTTCAACGTTACCCTCAGTACTGCTACGACCAAAGTTGAGAGTTATGCCTTCAGCCTCGGTGGTGGCAGTGCATCAGTGGCAGACTACGGCACAGCGACATTCAGCAATGGTGTTACTTACGATGCTGCTACCGGCAAAATCACAGTGCCAGCGGGCGTGACCAGCTTTGCAGTCACCTTGCCAACCGTTGATGACACTCTGGTTGAAATCTCCCCAGAAACCGTGCCTTTAACCATCGGTGGTGTCACCGCCACCGGCGGCATTCTGGACAACGACAGCCCAGCCATCAGCAAGATCGAAGTCGGCAATCCCGGTATTGCGGATGACAATGTGGTGGAAGGCAATAACCTCGTCTTCAACGTTACCCTCAGCACCGCTACGACCAAAGTTGAAAGCTATGCCTTCAGCCTCGGTGGCGGCAGTGCATCAGCTGCAGATTACGGTACAGCCACCTTTAGCAATGGCGTGACCTACGATGCCGCCACCGGCAAAATCACCGTGCCAGCGGGTGTGACCAGCTTTGCAGTCACCTTGCCAACTGTTGATGATGTTCTTATTGAAGCTTCCCCAGAAACTGTGCCACTTACGATCGGTGGTGTGACCGCAACCGGTGGGATTCTGGATAACGATGTTAATCAGGCCCCTGTCATTGGTAATGCCAGTGCTACGGTTTCAGAAGAGGGTTTGCTTGGAGGGATTAAAGACTCTACAGGGTCACCAACAGATACTACTGACAGCACCGTTAGTACGGGCACGATTGCAATTAGTGATCCTGATAGCCCTGTTTTAACAACCTCTTTGATTGCACCAACAACAGCCTTGTCGTCTGGCGGGCATGCTTTGGTATGGAGCGGAAGTGGTACGCATGATTTAGCCGCCACGGCAGGTGTGGGTGGCCCTGTTGTTGCAACCATTAGCATTGATAATGCAGGACATTACACCGTTACCTTAAAAGCGCCGATCGATCATCCGGTGAATAGTGTTGAGGATGTGAAATCATTCAATGTGGGGGTTAAAGTCTCTGATGGTGCTTTAAGCTCAACCGGCACGCTAACCGTTAATGTTGAAGACGATGCCCCAGTTGGCCATAGCCAAACGGCTAATGTGCAGATTCCAAATGTGGATAGCAATTTGGTCCTGACGCTGGATATTTCCGGCAGTATGGGAGATCAAAGTGGCATTGCAGGTAAAACAAGGCTACAGGTTGCTAAGGAAGCGATTGCTAAATTAATCGACGATTATGATATTTTGGGTGACGTTAAAGTAATGTTGGTGACGTTCAGCTCCTCCTCTGTCACACAGCAAAGTGGTGGGCAAACATGGATGTCAGTCAGTGAGGCTAAAGCTGTTTTAGCTGGGCTTATTGCTGATGGGGGGACAAACTATGACGCTGCCGTTGGCCAAGTAACGACTCACTTTACGGATGCAGGCAAGATTGTTGGCGGGCAAAATATTGGCTATTTCTTCTCTGATGGCGCACCTAATCCTGGGCTAGGTTTAGATGCAACTGAAGAGCATGCTTGGACGACTTTCTTGCAGGCTAATCATATTAATTCACTCGCTTTGGGCTTAGGCTCAGGGGTAACCGACGTTAATCTGAATCCGCTTGCATACAATGGCACAGGATCAGGATCAGGCTCAGAAGCTAATGCCATCATTGTGACTGATTTGACGCAATTGCCGCCTATCCTAAGGGATACGATAGTGGTTCCAAATGCGGGTGATTTAACTGGGACGATTGCTGGTGTGACATCGGGCTTTGGTGCCGATGGCGGCCATATGAATGACATTACCGTAGATGGTGTGAAATACACTTTCAATGTGGCGGGTAATTCAATTACCACCACGGCTGCGGCGGGTGCTTATTTATTTGATGCGGCGACTCATCAATTAAAAGTGAATACCGTTTTGGGTGGGCAATTTGCGATCGATATGGATGATGGCAAATATACCTACACCCCTCCAATCATTAAAACTTCTGGTAGTAGTGAAAATATTGGATTTACCTTGATCGACAATGACGGCGATTTAGATCAATCAAATAGCCATCTCACTATCAATGTTGTTCCGCCCGCACAAGGCAGTACCTTGCAATTAAGCGCTTCAACAACAGCGATTGCTGATAGCGCCCGTGGTTTGCATGGTGAGTTCTTTGGCTATAACAACGATCCGGATAAGGCCGGTGGCGTGGTTTATAACGTGCAAAGCCAAGATAATACCGTTGGAAACCTCGACAATATCAGCGATATCACATCGGTGATTAATGGCCGCCAAGGCAGCAATATTGTGGGTACGCAGCTTGAAGCCAGTGCGGCGGCCAGTGATGCCACATTTATTGCAGACGCAATTAAATACGGTATTACTCCAACGGTTACTGGAAACTTAGGGACTAATAATGCGGTCATTGCAGGCTCTGCAATTACTACGGGTAATCTGTATAACTTCCTAGGTGCTAATAACGCAGGGGCAGATACCGCTGGATTAGCCGCAACCAGTACTTTTGGTAATACCACGGACTCCATTATGCGGATGGTGGGTGGGGCCTACTTTGCTGCAGGCACTTACGATATTCGAGTGTTAGCAGATGATGGTTACCGCATCGCAATCGATGGGCAATCGGTGTTTGAATACAATGCCAATCAACCGCCAACCTTCAGAGTGCAAACCGGCGTGGTGATTAGCGAAGGAATGCATAACCTAGAAGTGCTGTATTGGGAGCAGGGAGGTAATGCAGCCTTGCAAATAGAATTTAAGCCAACAGGTTCTGCCGATAGTGCTTATGTCACCCTAGGGATTAATGACATGGCCTTGTTCCATGGCACGCAAGCCCCAGTGCTCACTGAGCTGCAAGATATTATTGAAAATCCAAGTAGTAATGGGCATTACCTTGTACGTAGTGGGCAGGAAGTAACCGGCACCAATCTATCCGATACGATTACCGGCTCGGCGGGGCGCGATATTATTCATGGTGGCGCAGGCCAAGATGTGATCAATGCGGGGGCAGGGGCAGATCGTATTGAAGGGGGTGCGGGGAGTGATACCTTAACGGGTGGCTTGGGGGCCGATACTTTCCGCTGGGCTTTGGCGGATAAAGGAGTGGTTGGTACGCCTGATATCGATAAGATCACTGATTTTAATAGTGCAAGCTATAACGCGGGTGGGGATCGCCTAGATTTGCGGGATTTATTGCAATCAGAAAACCACACGGTAGGTTCGGGCAACCTCACTCAGTATTTGCACTTCGAAAAATCTGGCACCGATACCATTCTCCATGTCAGCAGTGCCGGTAGCTTTACAGGGGTATTTAATGCAAATAGTGATGATCAACGCATCGTATTATCAGGCGTTGACTTAACCAGTAATGGCAGCCTAGCGGATTCAGCAATTATCCAAGACCTGCTAAATAAGGGTAAGTTGGTTACTGATTAATGAGTTAATACTTAAGTAAAACGGCCAGTGCGAACTGGCCGTTTTTTTGTTACATCATTGCCTCAGCTAGGGGGCATTCAAATCTTTACCTTATTATGCCTCTTGCTCAATCTCATTATAAATATTGTAGGGCGGGTGAAACCCGCGTATTTCTTCAGAATGGCTCGTGGGTTTCACCCGACCTACCAATTCAAAAACCAAACCAAGTACTCAAGAAATCCATCTACACAGAGTCCATTGAGCAAGAGACATAATCAGGAACCTTTATGTGGCCTTGTTACTTAGCCTTGCTAGCGACAGGGCCGCTTAAACCATTAATGCCTAGTGTTTTGAGCATATCCCACTCACTTTGTGTTTGTACCCGCTCAGCGATGGTTAAAATATCATGGCCAGAGGCAATCCCGATGATGGCTTTTACTAGGTTTTGATTGCCTGGATGCTGGTCAATGGCTTGAATAAAGCTACCATCAATTTTTAAGTAATCTAGTTGCAGCTCGTAAAGCTGAGGGATGCTACCAAAGTGTCGGCCAAAGTGTTTTATCCCAACTTTGCAGCCTAAAGGGCGTACTTTTTGAGCAAAGTTGGCTAATGCCGTGATCTCATCTCTAAAGCCAAATTCATTGACTTCAAACCACAGACGATGGGTGGCATTTTTATGTTGTTGCAAGATCAGCAGTAAATCTTCAATAAATTGCTCATCCGCAATCGATTTTGCTTCTAGGTTGATTGCAAGTTGCGCATCGTGCAATTTAAGCTCAGCGCAGGCTAGCTGAACGGATTCTAAGTCTAGGGTATTGCTCAGGCCTAAACGGCTAATAAAGGGCATGAAAGTACCCGCAGTAAGCAGCTCTTTCGTTTCTGGATGGCGTAAGCGTAGCAGTAGTTCGCGATGCAAAGGCTGGCCATCTACTAATAGTGCAGGGAAGGACGCCAATTCAAAGCAGTGGTTTTTAAATGCTTTTTGTAATAGAGGCTGCCAGTCTTGGGCTGGTAAGGCTTGGGTAGCACTGGCACTGCTAACGTGGCCAGTCCCATTTGCCCCATTGCTTTCTGCTTGAGCAAGTGCTTGATCTGTCCCTGCTAGTAGCTGGCTAATGCTGTCATTATGCTGATATGTGGCGATGCCGATGGCGGCTAAATCATCAGCATCAGTTAGCTCATGTTGGCGTAGCTCAGCTAAGCCCTGATGCAGATTCTTGGCTAAATCTAAGCCTTGTTGGCGATCTAGGCCGGGCGCGAGTAAGGCAAAGTCTGCACCATTTAAACGGGCGACTAGCCAATCGGGTTCTTGTCCTGTGAGTGAGGCAAGCCGGCCTGCAGCCATTTGCAGAAATTGATCAGCGCGTTCTCGTCCAAGGCGGCGATTGACTCCGGCCAAATCATGTAAACGCATAATAAGTAAAATGCCGCTGGGCGCTGCTTCATCGTCTTCTAAGGTTTGTGATAAACGCCCCATAAAAAAGCTACGGTTAGGTAGTTGAGTGAGCGTATCTCGATTGGCTTCGCTGCGCAGGGCGTCGATGCGTGCCGCTTGTTCAGAAAACATGGTTTTGACACGGCTAACCATCGTGTTCATGGCATTGACGACGCTTTTTAATTCTTTATAACGTGGCTCTGGAATCGTAATAAAACGTCGCTCGCTAATCGCCTCAGCTTGCTCAACCATTTGCGTGATTGGTTTTTTGACCCAGTTCAGCAGCACTTGTAAACCTGCGCCACAGACTAAGCCAGCCCCAATAATCCAAATAAATAGTCTTATTGCGCCTTCCCAAAGTGCCTGATAAGCAAAGCGTGAATGAGCAACAACGGTGACGGTGCCCGCCTGCTTCCAGCCATCACTAACCTGTGCTTTACCAAAGGCAATTTGCAAGGGAAAGGTTTTAACAAACCAGTTAGGTACCCCATCGGCTTTATCGTTATTTGTGCGCTCAACAATTGATTTGCCGTGATTATCGCTAAAACGAATTAACTCAAAGTGGCCGGTATCAAACAGGGCTGCGACATTTAGCTCTATTGTGGCGGGGTCTTTACTTTGTTGCGACATAGATAGCGCTAAAGACGAGGCATTGTCATTACTTTGCGTAAACAGCTGCTGCTCTAAATATCCACGTGCCGTATACACGCTGACGATAAAGCTGCCGGCAAAGGCCACTAAGGTGGCCAAAATAATCATCATCCAAAGCTGGCGAAAGAGTGACATGGTATTTCCTTGGCAGAGCTGGGCATTCGTTTCCGCATTTCAATGCCCTATTGATATAAATGATTGTGATGTTAAACACACTGTATAGAGAATTAATCAGCCTCGTAACCTTCTGCTTTCATTTTTGAAATAAGATCTTTCCAGCGAGATAATTTATCGACGGGTCCTGATGGTTGTGCGCTTGCGCCAGTAAAAATTCCATCACTATTAAAACTGAATACAGGAGTTAAATCAGGGCGGCGTGAAGCAGGGCGAATATCATTAAGTAAATTATCTAATACTAATGGTTCTGCGTCAGCACTGGAGTAATAAGTTAAAACCATATGAGCTTGGCTAATATTACTGGAGGCACCGCCAATTTTAGCTTTAACGTAGGTTAAACGCAGTTTCTCTTTTGCTACACCTAGTTCTTTTAAACTGAAATATTTAATAATGGCAAAGTCCTCGCAATCTCCAGCACCTTTGCCTATGGTTTCAAGTGGGGTTGCCCAATAATCAGGTGCATTCCAGATAGTTTGGTCATCGCCAAATTGAATTCTACGATTAAAAAAATCATTAATTCGTTTTAGTTTGTCGGTTTCAGTTACGTTACGGGCCTCATTAATTAATGTTTGCCAGTCGCTAAATAAGCGAACAGGTGTTTGCCCCCAGCGCTGTACTAATGATTTTTGTAAACGATCAAAATCTAAGCCTGCTGCCGCGTGCAAGGCCAGTGATGTGGCGATTAAAAGCCAAATTGTTATTTTTTGTAAGTAAGATAGGGGGCGTTGGAGCATGGGTCTATAATTTTTAAGTAACTGTCTTTATATTGGTTTAATTAAACCTAATTGTCCAACTTACAATTATAAACGCAGCTAGCCGAAAGAAAGTGACTACTCTATAATTTTGGCAACACAAAACAATGGCTTGGCCATCATGGCGAGCACATCAAAATAATTGTACTTGCGAACCACACGGGATTAAAAAGATGAAAAAAAAGTTATGCTTGGCTGTTGCCTTGGCATTGTGCAGTATTGGCGCACAAGCTGCTGCCCCTGCTTCTTTGCAAGAAGCGGCAGAGCGGGCCATTAGCAATAATCCTGAATTACGCGCACGCTGGTTTGAATTTAAAGCATCCGTTGAAGATGTATCGGCTGCACGTGGTGGCTATATGCCCCAGCTTGATTTTCAGGCTTTTGCGGGGCGTGAGTGGGAAAAACGGCCAAGCGGCGACACCGGTGGGTTTAATCATCCAGGCGCTTCACTGACTTTACGCCAAATGTTGTTTGATGGTTTTGCAACGAGCAATGAAGTCCAGCGTTTAGGTTATGCAAGGCTAACTCGTTATTACGAGTTACTTGCTTCTTCTGATCAAATTGCATTTGAAACTGTACGTGCTTATCAAGATGTGCTGCGTTACCGTGAACTGGTGGCTTTGGCTCAAGACAATTTTGCTTTGCATAAAGAAATTTTAGGGCAAATTGAGGAGCGGGTTAAAGCCGGAGTAGGCCGCCGAGTTGATTTAGAACAAGCCTCTGGCCGCTTAGCTTTAGCTGAATCTAATTGGCTCACCGACCTATCTAATTTGCACGATGTTTCTGCACGCTTTCAACGTATTGTTGGCGAGGCACCAGCCGCAGCTTTAGCACCATCACAAGATTTGCGGGCGGCATTACCAAAAGCAGGGGATATTGCATTAGCTACCGCTTTAAAGCAAAACCCTGGCTTTTTGGCGGCAGTATCCAATATTCGCTCAGCGCGTAGCGATGCCGAAACACGTAAAGCAAATAATTACCCCAAGCTAGAGCTGGTTGCAAAACAAGCTTTAGATCGTGATCGCGATGGCATTAGCGGTACTTTTCAAGATCGTACTATCCAGCTTAATTTAAATTACAACTTATTTAGCGGCGGGCGCGACAGTGCACGTACTCGCGGTGCAGTTGAAAAGCTGAATACGGCCTACGAATTACGTGATAAAACATGCCGTGATATTCGCCAAACTACGCAGATTGCGTGGAATGATGTTCGTCGCTTGAATGAGCAAATGAAATTTCTCGATCAGCACCAACTTTCTACAGAGAAATCACGCGATGCTTATCGCAAGCAGTTTGATATCGGCCAGCGCACGCTATTAGATTTGTTGGATACAGAAAACGAGCTATTTACTGCTAAGCGCTCAGTTGTAAATGCGGTTTATGATTTAAAAACCTCAGAAGCGGGTATTTTAACTCAAACGCATCAATTGTTGGCTGCACTCAAGCTGGCGCCTCTAGAAGCTGCCGCACCTGAAGCGCTGGACGACAATCAGCTCGATGATGAGCGTGTTCGTTGTAGCGCTGAAATGCCGAAGGAATACGTGATGGATCGCGATGCCGCAATGGCAAATCGTCCTTCACTTGCCCCAGCAGCTGTCGCCACGGCTCCAGAAGCAGCTAAAGACGCGCCAGTGAGCAAAGAACTTGCACAATTTGGTATGGATCTAGCCGACAAATGGTCCAAAGCGTGGGCAGAAAAACGCACGGATGATTACCTCGCTTTTTATGCGGATAGTTTTGTGCCAAGCAATGGCATGAGCGTGGATAAATGGAAGGCATTCCGTCGTACTCGCGTGGGCAAGCAAGGTGATTTAACCATTACGCTGAGTAATATGAAGCTGAAGCAGTTGAATGAAACACAAGCTGAAGCCAGCTTTAGCCAAAGCTATAAGTCAAAAGACTACACCGATGTGGTGCAAAAGACTTTAGAGATGGTGAAACAAGGCGGGCAGTGGAAAATCAAAGCAGAGAAAGTAACGAGTGGTAAGGCGTATTAACTTTACGCTAGCACGTTTTTAAAATGGGCCTTCTTCGGAAGGCCTATTTTTATGGTTTTTAAATATGCATGGTGTACTGAAGAGCTTAAGGTCTATTACCGGCTATTTTTCAAGCCAACATCATAAAATCAAGCTGGAAAAATTTAGTTTTGTCAGTTTCTCTTGGAACGCTCACTTGCTCTTCTTTCTAGTCACTTAGTGATCTATAAAGAAAAAGCCCGTTATTTGGGACGGGTTATGCGGGGGGCTAGCTCATGGCAGCTATTGCGACTGAACTACAAAATACAGTTTTGATTAATGAAAATATCAAAATGGTGATTTGGAATTGCTTTGAAATTAATCTAATGGGCTTAAATGCCATTTTATTAGCCAAACGAGCGGGCCGAATGGCACGTGGGTTTGGTGTAATTTCTGGTGAATTACGAGAACTATCTTTGCAACTGCAAGGCAGTATGAATCGGCTGAGTAGCGCCAGCCAAGATATGTTGGCTGAATCCTCTCATAGCATGACGCAAGAGCGGCGTAATCAGATGTTGGTGCATACTTCTGAGCAATCTGCAGACAATACTGCTTACCTAGCAGATACGCTTACGCGCGCACGTGTTGCCAGTGATGAGCATGCGGCGCGCTTGCGCCTCGTGCATCAGCGTTTATCAGAATACATTGATGAGGCTTATCAGGCCTGTGTATTTGGGGTGGTGATTGCGCGCGCTGCTAGAATTGAATCGGCTTATTCCGGTGAGCATTCTAATGTACTGGCTGAGTTGTCCAATGATTTTGCCAGCAAGGTTGACTCCATCGTGCCAAGGTTAGAAGAGCTAAGGCGCATTTCTGGGAATATGAAATGAAAAAAGCCCAAGTATTGTTTGAGCAGGGAGATCATCGCTGGTTTGCCATCTCGCGAGATCCCGAGCGCCCCAATCATTTAATCGATACTAATGAATATGTCATTGCAAATGGGGGAGAGGCATTAATTACCGATCCGGGTGGCTTGGAAGTTTTCCCTGCCGTATTTTCCGCGGTTAGCTCGGTGCTTGATCCTCGGCTCATTCGTACTATTTTTTCCTCGCACCAAGATCCCGATGTGATTTCATCTTTGGCGCTTTGGCTAGAATTTAATCCCACGCTGAAGTGTCATATTTCTGGTTTATGGGCTACGTTTGTTCCACACTTTGGTGGCTCGAGTGACACCATGGTTAGCATTCCTGATCAAGGCAATGAAATGGTGGTGGGTAGCGCTCACCTCAGTACTATTCCTGCGCACTATCTACATTCCTCAGGTAATTTTCATCTTTATGATCCCTTGGCTCGAGTGCTTTTTTCTGGCGATGTGGGAGCTGCTTTGCTGCCAGAAGGAAATAGCGATTTATTTGTGACTGATTTTGATCGGCATATTCGCTTTGCTGAGGGCTTTCATAAGCGCTGGATGGGCTCAAATAGTGCGAAGCGGGTGTGGTGTGAAAGGGTGGCCAGTTTAAAAATAGACATGCTTTGCCCGCAGCATGGGTCGGTTTATTCGGGGGATGACGTGGAACGGTTTATCAATTGGTTTGATGAGTTACAAGTAGGTCTTTTCTGATTTATTGCGTGAGTGGATGTTTTGGGGGCTAGAAATGCATGCATTCAGCCCCCATTTCATTGGCTTAATCAATAAAGAATTCAGGAAATATGATGAGCATTACTGTGAATGGTGTTGAGATTACCGATGCAATGATTGCGGCAGAAAGCCAGCATCATCAGGATGCTCCATCTGCAATAGATGCAACGGTGCAAGAGCTAATTTTGCGTGAGTTACTGCTACAACGTGCTGCAACACTTGCGATTGAAGCGGCTAGCCCAGAAGAAACGATTGGTTTATTGCTGCAAACTGAAGTGAAAATCACCGACCCCGATGAGGCCGCTTGCCAGCAGTATTACGACAATAACCCACAATCCTTTGTGCGTGGCGAAACGGTAGAAGGCAGCCATATTTTATTTAAAGCCAGCGAATCCGAGCCAGTAGATACTGTGTTGGCGAATGCGGTTTTGGCTGAAGTCAAAGCCAATCCAGAAAAGTTTGAAGAATTGGCACGCCAACATTCCAGCTGCCCATCGGGCCAGCAGGGTGGCAATCTAGGCCAATTTGGCCGTGGCCAAATGGTGCCAGAATTTGAACAAGTGGCTTTTAGTCTAAATGAAGGCGAAGTGGCCGGTGATTTGGTTGAAACGCGTTTTGGTTTACATATCATTCGTGCAGGCAGCAAGGCAGAAGGCGCAATGGTGAGCTTTGATGAAGTAAAAGCCAAACTCGCCGAGTTTCTGAGCGATGTGGCTACTCGCCGTGCCATGAATCAATATCTACAAACGCTCGTAAGCGCAGCAAAGATTGAAGGCTACACTTTGCCAAGCACTGAAGCCGCTCAGTAATAAGGCCGAGGATGGGCCTTGTTATGCTTGGCTCATCCGCTTCCCTTGAAAACTATTTCTATCTATTTAGTAGTAGTTTCCCTCCCTCGTCCGACTAAGCTTTTGAGGCAAAAAAAACAGTAGAATAAGCCGCAGGAGAAAAGCCATGCTTCAAGATCGGTTCGGACGTTCTATCAGCTATTTGCGCGTTTCAGTCACAGACCGTTGTGATTTGCGTTGTAGCTACTGCATGCCTAAAGGTTTCTCTGATTTTGAAGAACCCGCTCACTGGCTCACGTTTGATGAAATGACGCGTTTAATTGGCTTGTTTGCTCAAGCGGGAGTGGGGCGGGTGCGTTTAACGGGCGGTGAGCCACTGCTGCGTAAAGATTTGCCGCTGCTGGCTGCAAGAATTGCCGCCTTACCAGGTATCCGTGATTTATCCCTGTCGACCAATGCCACTCAGTTAGAAAAACACGCTGCTGCGCTCAAAGCGGCGGGCATTAGCCGGATTAATGTTAGCTTAGATTCGTTAGAAAAAGCCTGTTTGGAAGGCATTGTGGGTAAAGCGGCGTTTGAAAAAATTATGGCTGGGATTATGGCTGGGAAAGCCGTTGGCTTTGATCCCATCAAAATTAATATGGTTGCCATGCGTGGTGTGAACGACCATGAAATTGAGAATATGGCGGCTTTTTGTCTCCAAAATGGCTTTATTTTGCGCTTGATTGAAGCCATGCCGATGGGGGAAACCGGGCGTAATGCGCAGTATATGCCACTGGATGAGGTCAGAGATTCGCTGGTGGCGCGTCTAGCTTTAGAGCCGGAAGCCTTGGAATTGGGCGGTGGCCCCGCTCGTTACTGGAAAACCAGCGATGGGCGTGGCCGGATTGGTTTTATTACACCCATTTCACAGCATTTCTGTGCCACCTGTAATCGGATTCGGCTGGCCGTAGATGGCACGCTTTATATGTGCTTGGGGCAGGAGGAGAAGTTTTCTTTCAGGCCGCTGCTTAGAGGCGGAGCCAGCGATACTGAGATTTTGGCCGCGATCGGCGAGGCTATCGAATTAAAGCCTGAAAAACATGAGTTTAAAGAAGCGCCGCTGCAGATTGTGCGCTTTATGTCGCAGACCGGTGGTTAAAGTCATTTTCTATGGCGTATGTTTTTCTTTCATGCAATCAGTCTGTGGTGGATAATCAGCCCGTCTATTCTTACGGGTAAACCCCTATGGCCGATTTGCATCAGTTTATTGAAGGTTTTCGTGAATTCCAGCAACAATATTTTGCTGGTGAAACCGCTTTGTTTGACCGTTTACGCGCTGGCCAGACACCAACAACTGTGTTGATAGGCTGCTGTGATTCGCGGGTTGATCCCGCCATACTTACCCAATGTGCACCGGGTGAAATGTTCATCATTCGTAACGTGGCTAATTTGGTGCCGCCATTTGAGCAGGGTACAACCAATCAAGGGGTCTCGGCGGCCCTGCAATACGCCGTGACGGTACTTAATGTCAGCCGGATTGTGGTACTAGGGCATAGCCATTGCGGCGGTATCAAAGGCTTAATGGATAGCAATGATATCGTGGATAAAGACGATTTCTTGGGTCGCTGGATCCATATTGCTAGTAAGGCAAAACAACGGGTCTTGGAGCAGCTGCCCAATGCCGATAAAGCCACCCAGTATCGGGCGTGTGAGCTGGAAGCGATTCGTGATTCGCTGGTTAATCTAGAAACTTTTTCTTGGATTAAACAGCGCCTTGACAGTGGTGAGCTGAGTTTACATGGTTGGTTCTTTGATTTTGAGCACGGTGCTTTGCTGGGTTTTGATGAAGAGAGCAAGCAATTCCAGCCCTTAGTCAGCGCTCTGCCTACCAAAGATTTCTGGATCGAGATTTAATTGTCCTTTGCAAATTCTCAGCGTGTTTTAGCTATTGTGGGGTGGTCAGGTTGCGGCAAGACCACCCTGATCGAAAAACTGCTGCCAGAATTAGCGCGCTTGGGGCTTAAAGTCAGCGTAATTAAACATACGCATCATGATGTGGAGTTTGAGCCCGAGGGCAAAGACAGCACACGATTTAGGGCTGCCGGTGCGGAGGAAGTATTACTCGCTACGCCAAAGCGCTTTGTCCTACAGCATGAAATGCCAGAGCCGCTGCCTTTAAGCGCGTTGTTAGCGCGCATGGCCCCCGTTGATTTAGTGCTGGTTGAAGGCTTTAAAACGGCGGCTATTCCTAAGCTAGAAGTCCGCCGCACCAGCCATCCCGCTTTGGTGGATCCCTATATTATTGCGATAGCCAGCGATTCCCCACTCCAAAGCTCTCTGCCTGTACTCGATCTTAACCAAGCTGCAGCCATTGCGGCGTTTATTTGCGATCTGCCATGCTAGATTTTGATACTGCACTCTCCCGTTTAATCCAAGCAGCCCGTGTTTCCAGTTTGGTGGAAGTATTGCCGCTGAGCCAAGCTAATGGCCGTGTTCTCAGTCAGAACGTGGTTTCGCAAATGGCCGTGCCAGGCTTTGATAATAGCGCTATGGATGGTTACGCCCTGCATATTGGAGATGCATGGCCGGATAGCTTTAAGCTTGTGCAGCGGATTGCCGCTGGTGAAGTTGGGCACGCTTTAAATGTGGGCGAAGCGGCGCGCATCTTTACCGGTGCGCCTATTCCAGCTGGGGCGAATGGGGTGGTGATGCAGGAGAATTGCCGCGCTGAAGATGGCCAAATTTATATCGCCCAGCCTGTTGAGCTGGGAAGCAATATTCGTTTGCGTGGCGAAGATATCGAAGTGGGTAGCGTGATTTTGCCCGCGGGAACACGGCTTAGCCCTGCGGCGATTGGCTTAGCCGCATCGATTGGCGTTGCAGAGCTCACCGTGAAGCAGCGCTTAAGAGTGGCCTTGCTATCGACCGGTGACGAGCTAGTGGAGCCCGGCCAGCTACTTGCTGCAGGTCAAATTTATAATTCCAACCGCTATGCCCTGACTGCACTACTGGAGGATTGCCTGATTACTGACTTAGGCATTGTGCCGGATGATGCGGAGCTGACTCGAGATATTCTGCAAACCGCCGCAAAGCAGCACGATGTATTGATTACCTCGGGTGGGGTATCGGTGGGGGAAGAGGATCATGTTAAGGGTGCGGTAGAGCAGCTAGGCCGTTTAGAGTTATGGAAAATCGCCATTAAGCCAGGCAAGCCTTTTGCCTATGGGCGAATTGGTGATTGCGATTTTATTGGCTTACCGGGTAATCCGGTTTCTAGCCTAGTGACCTTTTTACTATTAGTGCGGCCTTTTTTATTGGCTCGTTTGGCGTGTTTAAAGCTGGAACCCGCAAGGTTTAAATTAATGGCGGCCTTTGATTGGAAAAAAGCTGGCAATCGCCGCGAGTTTTTACGTGGCAGGCTTAATAACGATGGGCAGGTAGAGATTTATCCACAGCAAGGCTCTGGAGTATTAACGTCTTTAGTCTGGGGCGATGGCTTAGTTGATATTGCCGTGGGTGAAACGATTAAGCTTGGGGATAGCGTGCAGTTTATTCCACTCCATAGCATGCGATGAATGGGGTGATTAATGCTATGCTTAAGACATATAAGTAAGCTTGATGTAGTACAGTATCAATAACAAGCTATTTACATGAAATAAACGAGGCCTGCTGGCTTACTTATGTTTGGGAGCGCTGCTAGCAGTGCCCAAAAAATGGACCAAGCTGAGTTTTAAGCAATAGCGGTTTTAGGGATGACCATGATTCGTGTTTTGTATTTTGCTCGGCTGCGTGATGTATTTTCCTGTGAAAGCGAAGAGCTGCCCATGCCAAGCCCCGCAACCGTGGCTGGATTGATTGCAATATTGATAGCGCGCGGTGATATTTGGGCTGCGGAATTATCCGGCAATAAAATATTTAGAGTTGCCGTTAATCAAGAAATGGCTCAGCTCAGCGATACGATTCCAAGCCATGCAGAAGTAGCTATTTTTCCTCCTGTGACGGGGGGCTAATGGCGGATATCCGAATCCTAGTGCAGAGCGCAGATTTTGATTTAGCTGCGGAATACGCGCGCTTTGATCACGATGCCAGCATGGGTGCAATTGTGGCTTTTGTGGGCCGTGTGCGCGATTTAGATCAAAGCATTACGGCCATGCATTTAGAGCATTATCCAGGTATGACCGAAAAAGCCCTCGCTAAAATAGTGGCTGAGGCTTGCCAATATTGGCCCCTGCAAGCCGTGACGGTAATTCACCGTATTGGCGCTTTGCAAGCCGCAGAGCAAATTGTGCTGGTATTAACGGCAGCAAAGCATCGGCAAGCGGCCTATGAAGCAAATGCATTTATTATGGATTTCCTAAAAACACAGGCGCCGTTCTGGAAAAAAGAAGGAACCGCTGCTTGCCTGCAATGGGTTGATGCACGATCAAGTGATCAAAGCGCGCTGGATCGTTGGCAGTATTTGAGGGTGATTTAACATGATTTTGGATGCAGTCATTCTGGCTGGTGGCGAAGGGCGTCGCATGGGAGGGCGTGATAAAGGCTTGGTTGAGCTATCTGGCCGTCCCTTGGTGGAGTGGAGCTTAGAAGCCTTATCGCGGCAGACTCGTGCTGTTGATCATGTTTTAATCTCGGCTAACCGTAATTTGCCTGATTATGCGCGTTTTGGTGCGCCTGTTTTGCGCGATGTTTACCCAGGGCATCCGGGGCCTCTGGCTGGAATTCATTCGGCCTTATTAGCATCTCCCGCTACATACCTTTTAGTTTTGCCATGTGATGTGCCGTTTTTGCCTGCCGATTTGGTGGAAAAACTATTGGCAAAGATAGAGCAAGATGAAACACAAGTGGCGATGGCACGCACCCCTGATGGGCAAGTACATCCAACCATTTGCATGCTGCGTCACGATGTCTTGCCTTCTTTAATGGATAGGTTATCTAGACAAGAGCTGAAGTTGTCTGCATGGCAAGAGAGCTTGAAGCTGCAATATGTAGATTTCCCCGATTTAGCCTTCCCTAATCTAAATACTCAAGATGATTTAGCTGCCTGCGCTGCACGGCTATCTGGCGTTGATACCATTCCTATGCCCTACCGAGCAACGGATCAGAGTGCAGATAGCACATCAGGGCTCACGCATTTCAATGCCAATGGCGAAGCGCATATGGTGGATGTGGCGGGCAAGGTAGATAGCCACCGCATTGCCCGTGCCGTGGGCGAGATTCGCATGTTGCCCACCACCTTGCATCTGATTGAAACCGGCAGCCATAAAAAAGGCGATGTGCTGGGCGTAGCACGGATTGCTGGGATTATGGCCTCTAAACGTACCGCAGATTTAATCCCACTTTGCCACCCTATCCCGCTCACCAGTGTAAGTGTGGATTTCACGATTGATCGGGCGGGTAGCCTTGTGCGCTGTGAAGTCACCGCAGAAACCGTTGGGCGCACTGGAGTAGAGATGGAAGCCCTTACCGCGCTGAATATCGCCCTCTTAACCATCTACGATATGTGCAAAGCGGTGGATCGCGGCATGATTATGTCGCAGATTCGCTTGTTAGAAAAACAAGGCGGTAAGTCAGGGCATTGGCAGGCCAGCCATACTATTTAAGTACTGGTTTCAGCTGGTTAATTGATGCATTTGTAAGGTTGGTGCACCTCGCCGTTTTTTGTACTTTAAATTTGGCGGCTTGCGCCCCAATTCTATTCACTTAAGGGGATAGAATTTGTAGGGTAGGCGGGTTTTTTGTCCACGCTGTGCACCCGCCCTAAGACGTTTATGCTGAGTTTGCGCAAGAGACATAATCAGGCATTTCTTTGTTTTTTGGGTGGATTAAAAGCCCTTGCGCATTACATCAGTTAATGTCACCCCGCTAAGCCTAATAGAGCATTCTTGCTCAATGCCACCGCCACAATATAGGTAAAACAGGCGATCGCAGCGATTAAAGCTGTTACACGGATCGCCTTAGTTTTGCCACGCTTTAGCGCGATTGTTCCTAATACGATATACACCAGCAGTCCACAAATTTTAGCTGCCAGCCACATCTTAGGGCCGGGGTAGAGCATGGCTAGACGAATGGCGCTTAGCAATAGTAGGGTGTCGATAATATGTGGCGTAATACGTAGAAATTTGGTCTGCAAGTAGGCAGAGCCTTGCAGCATTAGGCCGCCACGCAGCAAAAATAGCCCCGCAGACAGGGCCACACACAGCATATGTAGATGTTTTACAGCAAGATATTCCATGGCAAGGGCGCTCTCGTGCGAAAATGGTTAGTTACGCATCTTACTTGGCTTATGCTTGTGGATGTGGCCAGTGAAATGAAAGGATAAGGGTTTATGGAAGAATTACGATTATCAAAGCGCCTCGCTGAATTAGGCCTTTGTTCGCGCCGTGAGGCCGATGAATATATTGCTAAAGGCTGGGTTAAGGTCGATGGCGTGGTGGTGGATGTATTGGGCAGCAAGGTGCTACCTAGCCAAACCGTGAGCTTAGAGCCAGCCGCCAAAGCCACTCAGGCTGGCCGAGTGACGATCCTTGTGAATAAGCCGGTGGGTTACGTGTCTGGGCAAGCAGAAAAAGGCTACACCCCTGCGGTGGCCTTGGTGGTGCCAGATAACCACTGGGAAGGCGACACCAGCGGCATACGCTTTGTGCCTCCGCATATGCGTGATTTGGCTCCGGCTGGGCGCTTGGATATCGATTCGGTTGGTTTATTGGTGCTGACTCAAGATGGCGTAGTGGCTAAAACGCTGGTGGGTGAAGGCTCTAATGTTGAGAAAGAATATCTAGTACGGGTAACAGGACAGCTTTCCAGCGATGGCATGAAAAAGCTGAACCACGGCTTAAGCCTAGATGGCAAGGCACTGAAACCGGCACGCGTGAGCTGGCAAAATGAAAACCAGCTGCGCTTTATTTTGCGCGAAGGTAAAAAACGCCAAATTCGCCGCATGTGCGAGCTAGTTGGCTTAGAAGTAGTGGGTTTAAAGCGGATTCGGATTGGTAAAGTCTTGCTGGGCGATTTGCCGCCGGGTAAATGGCGCTACCTTTCTGCAACAGAGCGTTTCTAATGCTGCGCATACTGGCTCTGATGCTATTGAGTGGCACGGCTTTAGCTACGCCGGATGAAATCACGGGGCGCTATCAATGTGGCTCGGCGCAGTTTTATATCACCTCCAGTGCGGATATGGAACAAGTCAGGCTGCGTGTTGATGGCCGGATTTATGATCTGCCCGCCATGCGCACGGCCAGCGGCGCGGCTTGGAGCGATGGAGAGTGGATTTGGTGGACTAAGGGCGCAGATAGCTTTTTAGAACGCCAGTCGGTCATGGTTGCTAAAGATTGTCTGAAGAAGCCAGTGAAATAATTGGGATAATGAAAAATCTATCTTTCGTCATAATACGGCGCTGCGCTTTAAAAACCCCCCTTACATATTAATGATATGTGGCGTCTATTTTTTAAAAGCGCGTCTTGTCTTATTTAGAAATATCGGTTTTTCGGGGTTGAGCAATGTTGCGTGTTGATGTGTTATTAGTTGAGCAGGGCCTTGCGCCATCGCGCACTGCCGCTCAAGGCATGATTGCCGCTGGGCGAGTAAGTAGTGGTGGCAGGGTGATTAGCAAGGCCAGCCTGAAGCTGGCGCAGGATTGCGTACTAGATTTGGCAGTGGATGAGAGCGATCGCTTTGTTTCCCGTGGCGGATTCAAGCTGGCAGGTGCTTTAGCTCAAGCGGGTGTGGATGTGGCGGGTATGCAAGTACTGGATGTGGGGATTTCTACCGGTGGCTTTAGTGATTGCCTGCTGCAAGCAGGCGCACGCAAAGTGATTGGAGTAGAAGTCGGCCACGGCCAACTACACCCAAGGCTGCTGGCGGATCAGCGCATCGTGCAGTTTGAAGGTGTAAATGCTCGTCACCTTAGCCCCGCGTTAATTGCTAGCGCCCAAGACGGGCCGCTGCAGCTGATTGTGGGCGATGTATCCTTTATCTCGCTCACGCTGATTTTGCCAGCGCTACGTTCCATGCTGCAGCCCCAAGCGGCACTGCTGTTCTTGGTAAAACCACAGTTTGAAGTTGGCAAGGCGGGCATCGCCCGTGGCGGTATCGTTAAAGACGAAAGTCTTTATGCCGAGGTAGAAGTCAAAATAAAAACAGCCGCAATAGCGGCTGGATTTATGGTGAAGGATTACTTTGCTAGCTCGATTACCGGTGGTGATGGGAATCGTGAATTTTTTATTTATGCGCTAGCCCTGTAGGGGGCGGGATAGCTAAGCGGCTTTTGCTTGGTGTAACCCGCCATGACGTACAGAAGCACAGTGGGTTATGACAGAAATCTGTCTAACCCACTCTACGTTTTATTTCTTTTTCCCAAACAACACTTCTGCGTCATCCACTTCTTTTAATAGCGCCCGTACTTCGGGCTCTTTAAATTCGCCGATGGCTTCTTTGTAATATTCCAAGCTTTCTGGATAAGCAAACGCAGCTTGGCGCATTAAGCTGTGAGCTTTGCTGCTGTTGCCACGCAGGGCTTCCATAATGGCTTGATCGCTCAACTGGGTAGGGTAGGGACGAACTTGGTTTAGCCTATCCAAAATTTGCAGTTTCCATGGCATGTCCGCCTTGCTGGCGACGATGTAGTTGGATAACGCAAAATCAGCGTAGAAATCGATAAGTGGGTTTTTCTTCAGCTTTTGTAGGGTATTAATCCGGCTCGCGTTTTCTTCGGGCTTAGGCGATGGGTCCATGATTGGGTAAATCTGGATATACAGCAGGCCACCAAACACGGCGGTAGCGAGGGCTGCAACGCCGTAGCTGCCTAAGGTTGCACGTACTGCCCAGTTGGGCATCTCTAGCTTGCGTGGTGCATCAGAGCGCATAAAGAACAGCGCCAGTGCAAAAGGGCCCATTAGGTGGTAATACCAGAGCGGGTATTCAACCAAGCTATGCAGTACCGACACAATCACCATAGATGCGCCAAATATTTTAACTGGGTCGTGCTCGCGTTTTAGCAGAGCAATAAACATCCATAAAATCCCACCCGCCATCACGGCAGCACCAGCTAAACCTGTCTCTGCCATGATATTGAGCAGTGAATTATGTGCATGAGTAAACAGCACGCTTTCTGTCACGATGGCAAAAGCGGGGTTGATTTGTAGTGCGATACTTTGCGATGGATAAGCGCCCCAGCCAATACCCAGCCAAGGGTGGGCTAAAAAGGTTAGCCATGCTTTATGCCATTCCACCAAGCGGCGTGCACCGTTGGAGTCCAGCCTATCTAAGCCGGTTGGTACTTCATTTTTGGCGTGTAGCAAGGATTGCAGTGCTTCATTCACCCAGGGTGCTACAAACTGCATCACGATGATTAGCGCAGCACAAGCGACTAAATATCCGCCAAAGCGGCGCACGCTGTCTTTGCCCAGCCAAGCAGATAGGCCACCAAATACCAGCCAAGCGCCAGCATACATAAACGGTGAGCGTGAGCTGCTCCATGCAATGGCTAGGGCTAGCCACATCGCCACTGGCCAAAACCACGTTCTAGGTAATTCTTTTTCTGCGGCCAACCACGCTGCGGCAGCTAAGCCCCAAGTTAGATAATGACCATAGAGATTTTTCTGGCCTAAGTGGCCAAAAATTAAGCGTGGGCCGTTTTGGATCAGTTCGATAACTTGTTGCACTGATACGCCAGAATTAAAAATGGCTCCAGCTAATAAACCCCAAGCAAAGAAAGGGGCAAGCTGCATGTTGCCAAAATGATCTCTTGCCCTTGCCAGTGCCCATACGGAAAACGCTGCGGTAAGCGCGTAAAGAATAGGCTCGGTGCGATCAGACCAATAGAGTACCGGCATGACGAGCATCTGCAGGGCAATTACCGCAGCTAAACCAAACCAGATCAAGCTGGCATAAGGCGGGCTGGATTTTTTGTAGCTAGGCAGAGCCGCAGCGGTAAGTACCATCAGTACGGCAAGCACCAAGGCGGCTAGCTCTGAGGGGAATACCGGATTAGGCGCATAGCGAAAAGGAATGCCGCAGGGAACTGCGGCAAGCAAAAACAGCAGGGTTTGGAATATTCTTAGTTGCGGGATCATGGTGTGTTTTCGATGCTTTCTTGGGGAGTTTTATACATCCAGCTGGCGACCAAAACGCCCGCTTCAAATAAAAACCAAAGCGGAATGGCCAACAGGCATTGGGATACCACATCCGGCGGAGTAACCACCGCCGCGATGACAAAGGCGCCGACGATAACATAGGGGCGGATTTCTTTCAGTTTGGCGATACTAATAAAGCCCATCTTCACCAGCACAATCACCAGAATCGGCACTTCAAAGGTCACGCCAAAAGAGATAAACATGCCAATGGCAAAATCCAAATACTCGCCAGAATCGGGCAGCCATTGCATCGAGGCTGGAATCACTGAAACAATAAATTTAAATACCACACCAAACACAAGGAAATAAGCAAAACTAACGCCCAACATAAAGAGCAGGGTAGAGGCGACCACCAGTGGCAAGATGAGCTTTTTTTCCTGCGCATAAAGGCCAGGGGCAATAAAGGCCCATAGCTGGTAAAGCGTATGCGGCAGGGTAATCATAAATGCCACCATTGAGGTGATTTTTATCTGCAGCATAAAGGGGGAGGCAATGCCAATGGTGATCAGACGCTGATTAGGTAAAACGTGAGTCAGCGGGGCCACCATCAGATCATAAAGCTGTTCTGAAAAATAAAAGCAGGCAAGAAACCCGACCAAGAAAACCGCTGCGATACGTATAATCCGCGTACGCAATTCGAGTAAATGGACTAAGAGAGGCTGGAGGTTATCCGTCATATTTAACGCCGAGATATGTGGAGTGGGCAGGTTTTTTGCCCAACGATGATGTGCATTGTTATCCGTGAGGCGATGTGGGCAAGCTGCCCACTTTAAGCCTGCATCATCTTTGGTTTCAACGCCGATCTGGCCTAGATTCTGCATGTGCTGCCGCAGGCGGGGCGAATAAATCACCTTGAGGGCCCACAGGAATTTCATCAACCGCTGGCTGTTCTATAGGCTCAGACAACGCGGCCTTTGCTTCCTCTAGGGGCTGATGAATGGTTTGGCTGAGTTGGTTTGCCTCGGCACGAATTTCTGCTTCGACTTTAGCAAGCTCAGCCAGTTGAAATTCTTTATCTAGATCAGACTTTACCGTCGAGATAAAGCGCTGCGCACGGCCCAGCAAGGCACCGGCAGTACGCGCCACCTTAGGGAGTTTCTCTGGACCAATCACAACTAAGGCGACGGCGCTGATAATAATAAGCTCACCAAAACTAACATCAAACACGGGCGAACCTTAGCGTTTGTCGGTTTCGACGGGTTTATCTTCACTCTTGGCGGCTGGGGTTTCACCATCTTTGATGCCGTCTTTGAAGCCTTTTACCGCAGAGCCTAAGTCTTTACCAATATTGCCGAGCTTTTTGGTGCCAAAAACTAAAACCACAATGACCAGAACGATCAGCCAATGCCAGATGCTAAATGAACCCATGATAATCTCCTTGCTTCACGCTTATTGCGTGGTGATGTCTGAAATATTCGTTGTAAGGGGCTTGCCGCCAATCACATGCATATGTAAGTGGAAGAACGTCTGCCCACCACCATGACCGGTGTTGATAATAGTGCGGTAGCCATCATCCAAGCCTTGCTCTTTGGCAAGCTTGGCCGTTAAAAGCAGCATTTTGCCTAGCACCGCTTGATGTTCTGTTGTGGCGTGTGCCAAAGAATCGACATGCACTTTAGGCACCACTAAAAAATGCACGGGTGCAACGGGGTGAATATCGTGAAAAGCGATCACATCATCGTCTTCAAATACTTTCTTTGCAGGAATCTCACCAGCGGCAATTTTACAAAATAGGCAATCGCTCATGCTATTGCTCCTGACGTGAATTTTTTTCATCAATGCCAGAAATGCCTTCACGGCGGGCTAATTCTGCTAGCACATCGTCGGCGCTTAAGCCTTCATGGGCCAGTAGCACTAAGGTATGGAACCACAGATCGGCAACTTCTCGGACAATATGCAGTTTATCGCCATCTTTGGCCGCCATAATGGTTTCTACCGCTTCTTCCCCCACCTTTTTCAAGATGGCGTCGGTGCCTTGATGCAGCAATTTGGCCACATAAGAGGTGGAAGGATCACTATTACGGCGCTCGGCCAGCGTGGTGGATAAGCGTTCCAGAATATCTGCAGAGACCATAGCTTTACCTTATCTGATGTACTTCAAGCTCGATTATATTGCTAATAGGTTACAAGTATGTGGCGATTATATGGAAATCTTGCCACTAAAGACGCTGGCATACCCCCCTTGAGGGATGACCTTAAGGCTTGGAGGCGTAAATTTGTGTGGGGTCTTTGAGCACCGCATCAGTGATGACCCACTCGCCATCGATCAAGGTGCGGAAAAAACAGCTGGGGCGGCCAGTATGGCAGGCAATGCCACCCACTTGCTCGATTTGGTAGATCAGCACATCACCATCGCAATCAAACTGGATGGCCGATACCTTTTGAAAGTGGCCAGATTCCTCGCCCTTATGCCAGAGCTTTTGTCTTGAACGAGTCCAGTAGTGCGCGGTGTTTTTTTCGGCGGTGAGCGCCACCGCTTCACGGTTGGCGTAGGCAAACATTAGTATGCGGCCACTTTCTTGATCTTGGGCAATCACGGGTACGAGGCCTTTTTCATCCCACTTTATTTCATCTAGCCAGCTCATAAGCGCACCTCAATGCCTGCGGTGCGCATGACTTCTTTGGCTTGGCGCACGGTATATTCGCCAAAATGAAAGATGCTGGCGGCAAGCACCGCATCGGCGTGGCCTTGGATCACACCATCGACTAAATGCTGCAGATTGCCTACGCCGCCAGAGGCAATCACGGGGATATCCACCGCATCGCTTACTGCACGGGTGAGTGGCAGATTAAAGCCAATCTTGGTGCCATCTCTATCCATGCTGGTGAGTAAAATCTCGCCAGCACCAAATTGCTGCATCCGTGTGGCCCATTCAATGGCATCTAGCCCCGTGGCGGTGCGGCCACCGAGGGTAAACACTTCCCAGCGTAATGGCTCGCCTGGCAGGCTGACTTGCTTGGCATCAATGGCCACCACAATCGCTTGGCTGCCAAAGCGATCACTGGCGTCTTTTACCATCTGTGGGTTGGTCACGGCGGTGGTGTTGATGCTGACTTTATCGGCTCCCGCATTGAGCAGGCGGCGGATATCATCAACCACCCGAATCCCACCACCCACCGTCAGTGGAATAAACACTTGGGCTGCCACTTCTTCAATCACATGCAAAATAATATCGCGCTGATCGGATGAGGCGGTAATGTCTAAGAAGGTGAGCTCGTCTGCACCTTGGTCATCATATTTCTTGGCGATTTCGACTGGATCACCTGCATCACGCAGGCCTACAAAGTTGATACCCTTGACCACGCGGCCAGCGGTGACATCAAGACAGGGGATAATACGTTTAGCAAGGGACATGGCGTTTTTCGGGCTTTTTAGGAAAAGACGGGGCTTATTCGGATTGCTGAGCGGTCCATAGCTCCCAGAGTTTGTTGGCCGTTTCACTATATTGGCCTGGGCAGCCGGCAAACTCAGAGCTAAACCACTGAACAAAGACGTTATGCACGACTTCTCGAACATCGTCTTCAGATTGGCATTGCGGCAATACACGTAAAATACTGCCAACTTCGGGGGCGTAGCCCTGAGGCTCCATGACCAGCGGGATCATCATTGGGTCACAATCAAATAGCAATTGGCAGACTTGCTCAAAGAACAGTGGATCCTGCTCTTGCAGATAGTCGCCAATTTTTCGTTCGCTACTGGCCCAATCAAACCATTCAGGCTGTGACATGAATGCCTCACGGAGTAGGGCTTGCCGTGCCCCAATCAGCTGGTCGGACTTTAATCGTCGTACTGCAAAAACGCCGGATTGGGTACTGTTTCGCTGGATTTTTTGTTAAATAGCCTGCTATTCGCCGCAAAATCTACCAAACTATGCCCCAAATCTATCGTTTATTCCTTATTGACGCTTAAGTTAGACTGGCTGCTAGTTAGACAATTCGTCGGCGAGTTCTTGTGCCGCTTTAAAGTCTATCGTGCCTTCGTAAATGGCTCGGCCGGTAATGACACCTTCAATGCCTTCTGCCTCTACTTCGGCTAGTTTTCTTACATCGTCTAGATTAGTTAAGCCACCAGAAGCAATCACAGGAATGCTCAGTGCTTGCGCTAGTTTTACGGTGGCTTCGATATTCACGCCGCTCAGCATGCCATCACGGCCAATATCGGTGTAAATCACACTTTCTACGCCGTAGCCTTCAAAGCGTTTGGCCAGATCAATCACATTTAAATCCGTAATTTTTGCCCAGCCATCGGTAGCCACAAAGCCATCTTTGGCATCTAGACCAACAATAATTTGGCCAGGAAAAGCATCGCAGGCTTCATGTAAAAAGCCAGGTTGCTTAATAGCAGCAGTGCCGATGATGACGTAATCAATGCCTGCATCTAGATACATTTCTATGGTTTCTAAGCTGCGAATTCCGCCGCCCAGTTGTACGGGTACTTCGCCGTTGATCGCTTTGAGAATGCTTTTAACCGCAGCTAAATTCTTTGGCTTGCCAGCAAATGCGCCGTTTAGATCAACAAGGTGCATGCGGCGAGCGCCTTGGCCTAGCCAATGGCTTACAAAGCTGGCTGGGTCGTCAGAAAATACTGTGGCGTCGTCTATTTCGCCTTGGCGTAGGCGTACACATTGGCCGTCTTTTAGGTCGATTGCAGGAATGATCAGCATAATGGCGTCAGGTTTTTTTAAGTGTGGAGAAAAAGTTTTGTCCAGATTGAATCAAGACATTACAAACCAGCATAAAAACAAAGAAAAATAAGCTAGATGGCCGCTCTGCATCAGCAGGGCTATTGAAGCATTCCATCACTACACTAAAAGTACCCGTCATCAATAAGCTGGTTTTTAGTGCAGAGCAGAATTGAATCCAGAAGCGCTTCATTCCAACTACCTTTTAGATTTTACCATTCCAGTTTACAAAATTCTTTAATAAGCTTAGACCAGCATGATGACTTTTTTCAGGATGGCATTGAATAGCAAAGATATTATCCCTTGCAACTGCTGCTGCAAAGCGATAAGGATAGGCACTTTCTAACACGGCAATGTCTTCATTCGGCTGAAAATGATAGCTGTGTACAAAATAAAAGCGCTCACCATCGGCAATACCTGCCCACAGCGGGTGATCTTGCACCTTAAACATTTCATTCCAACCCATATGCGGCACTTTTAATTTTTGCCCTTGGGCATCCAGCATTTTTTCCTTGGGAAAGCGTACTACCTTGCCCTTAAATACCCCAAGCCCTGCGGTATGGCCTTCTTCGCTGGATTCAAATAAAAGCTGTGCACCCACGCAAATGCCTAGAAAGGGTTTGTTTTGAGCCGCATCAAGCACGGCTTGTTTTAAGCCGCGCTCGGTCAATTCTTTCATGCAATCGGGCATCGCCCCTTGGCCTGGGAAGACCACTTTGTCTGCTGCTGCAACAATAGCGGGATCGGCAGTCAGCACAATATTGGCCAAGTCGCCTGCTACATGTTCTAAAGCCTTGGTGACTGAGCGTAAATTGCCCATTCCATAATCAACAACTGCAATTTTCATGGCGTATTTTCAGCGTTTGATCAGGGCCGCATCGCCGCAGATCGGGTGATTGATATCAGCTTGATACTGACACAGTTGCAAGGCTGTGCCACGTTTTTTCTGCTCATTAATCAGGCAAGCGACAGCATGCACCGTGCCTGCCAAACTTTGAGTAAGGAAATCATGGCCAACTAGCTCAGCGATGACTGTGTTTTGCCGTATCAAAAGATGCTTTAGGCTAGCGCTGCGCCCTGTTTGGCAATCCACTGCAACGCTGGTTTGGCGGCTGTCGTATTCGCCATCTTTACTGCTTTGGGCGTTTAAATAGCGCCATTGATAGCGGTAGTAAACCTGGTTACGGCGCTCGATCACAGAATCAGTATCAATCCAGCTGCTGGAGTCACTATCGCTTGCCCATTGCAGCCAATTGCTGCTGTGGCTTGGGCTGGCATAGAGCAGCAGCAAGGCGCAGATGATGCGCATTAGCCGACGAGCGTGCCCTTGGTGGAGGGGGTGATCCCTGCCATGCGCTCGTCTAACTCCACCGCCATGCGTAAGGCTCGGCCTAACGCTTTAAATACGGTTTCGGCTTGATGATGGGCGTTTTGGCCTTTTAGATTATCGATATGCAAGCTGATGGCGGCATGATTGATAAAGCCACGGAAGAATTCGCCAAATAGATCAACGTCAAAACCGCCAATCATGGCGCGCGTGTAGTTAACGTTGTATTCCAAACAGGGACGGCCAGATAAATCAACCACCACGCGGCTGAGCGCTTCATCCAGTGGCACATAGCTATGGCCGTAACGGCGTATACCTTTTTTGTCGCCCACGGCTTGAGCAAACGCTTGGCCCAGGGTGATGCCTACGTCTTCTACGGTGTGGTGAGCGTCGATATGCAAATCGCCCACGGCTTTGATTTCGATATCAAATAGGCCATGACGGGCAACTTGGTCCAGCATATGTTCAAAAAAGGGCACGCCGGTATCAAATTTTGATACCCCAGTTCCATCCAAATTTAAGGTGACGGTAATCTGAGTTTCTAGCGTATTACGGCTAACAGTGATCTGACGCATTAATAAATCCCCGAAGGTGGTTTATTTAAAAATAATATCGGCATCAAATTTTTATACCAGTGTCTTATCTGGGTTCAGCGTGACAGTGATCTGGCACCGGTTTGATTTTTGATCAAATGGCGATTTTCATCTCAATTGTCTACGAGAACGGTGCTGCCGTGAAGCCTTAGCGTTGACGTAAAGCCGCAGCAATGCCTTTTTTTGCCCAAATTATCATCTCTTCTGGTTCTTCAAGGGCGGTATCTGGTGGCGGGTAGTAAGCCATGCTTTGCGGCGTGCCGTCTTTCTTGTGGTAACTAAAGGGGGCTAGTCCTAGGCGGGTGAACTCTTCTTTAGATTGGGCATCCGCTTTGATATACAAAATATCGTTCACCACGATGGCGAAGAAAATCTCGTCGCAATAAAAGCCATAACCACCAAACATGGCTTTAGCACGTAAGGTGCCTAAGTCTGCGAGCTGTTCTAGCAAGTACTCGACGTATTGATTGCGCTTAGCCATATTCCCTGCTTTTTAGAAAGAATTTGTTCAGAAAAAGAAATTTTTAAGCAAGAAATAAGCCATGGATTGTAGTTATGACAAAAATACAACGAAAACGCGTAATCCTTGACGTTCACCTACAAAATGCCTACATTTTGCTTTTAATCACCTAAGGCAATGTAATTATTGCACATTGCAAAGTGCGGCGATTATTTTAGCCCTTATCCGCTCTGTGCTGAGCTTATTTGGGTGGTGGTTAGCGACTAAATAGAAAAATTTGAAACAGGTGTGGTGTTTAAACATCGAATCAATAAGTCGAGTCAATAGATTTAATGTCGTATCCCATAGGGTGGGGCTTCTTTTAAAAGACCACTTCATAAACTCGGAGAGAGAGAATTATGTCAAAGCGCTTTAAGTTAGTACGTCCTTTATTGCTGGCAGCCATGCTGTCGTCAACTTTTGCTCACGCAGCAGATCCTATTAAAGTTGAATTCTGGACATTTAACATTACTAAGTTTGCCCCTTACTGGAACGATGCAGTTCAGCGCTTCAACAAGGCTAACCCAGATCTAGAAGCCGTTTGGGTTGATATGAACTGGGATCAAATTCAGCCTAAGCTGATTTCGGCCATTGCTGCGGGTAATCCACCTGCGCTGGTTAATTTTAATACCCCGTGGACGCATGAATATGCGCACAAAGATTTGCTGCAACCACTTGATGGTTTGATGGGCAAAAATAAAGCTGAATATCAGCCGGGCGCTCTGCAAGACTTAACCGTTAATGGCAAGGTTTATGGCTATCCTTTCTATAACGCAGTATCTGTGATTGCGTATAACAAAGAAATTCTAAGCAAGAGTGGCATTAAGGCTGATCCTAAGAATTTTGATGAATTTGTAGCGACGGCTCGTACCATTACTAAAAAAACGGGCGTAGTTGCATTCTCGCCTAAATTGGCAACCAAGAGCGGCGATGGCGGCATGATCCCTTGGTTCCAGTATATGGGCCTGCCAATTTTCGAAAATGGCAAAGCTGTGTTTAATAGCCCTAAGCATATTAAAGCGGTTGAATTGTTTGCTAGCCTTTACAAAGAAGGCGTCTTGCCAAAAGACAGCTTCCGCCTTGAATTTGAACAAGAAATTGCCGGTTACGGCGCTGGCAAAATCGCCATGATGACCACAGGCCCAACCGCCTTGGGTAAATTGGTGACTGATAATAAGCCAGCTTATGATCGCACTGCTGTGATGGCTTTCCCATCGGGCGGCGGCAAAATGGCTCTGGGAGCTTGGTTGATGGCGTTTGTTCAGCCTAAAGCTTACAAATATCCAGAAGCTGCAGCTAAATTGGGCTTGTTCCTGACTAATAGCGAACAGCAATTAGGCTTTTCACAAGCAACTGGGACTACTTTCCCATCTGCTCGCAAAGCGGCTGAAAGCGAATTCTTTATGTCTGGCGCAGCCAGTGGTGATCCGGTTGGCGTAGCACGTGCGACCGCAGCTAAATCAATGGGTGCTGCACGTACTTTGACCCTGCCAGCTGCGCTAATGCCAGATGCAACATCGATGAATAAAGAATTTAATGATGAAGTTCAAGCCGCAATTGAAGGCCGTAAATCAGCTAAAGAAGCTTTGAATACTGCTGCTAAAAAGTGGAATGAGCGCATTGCTGCTAAGTAATTCTTAATGTTTTCCTCTGCCGGTTTCTCGGCATTTATTCCCCTGCTTAGTCAGGGGAATTTTTTTATGCCTTTGTTTTTTAGCCGTTATTTATCTAGTAACGAGGATTTGTGTTGCTAAATCATTGATTACTTATTTATTTGGCATTTATTTGTATTTGACTGTTGACACCACCTATAAAACACCTAAACTACACCTATTAACACCTAAGGTGAGGTCGGTAAAATGCGCACAAGTCTAAAAGGTCTATTGCTTGCTTTGTTCTGTACAAATGCCTTGGCAGCCGTGGATCACACCGTTGGGCCAAATGGTGAAACACCCACACCTTACGCTCAAGTAAAGATCGCAACGCAAGATCTGGCTCAGTTAAAGGGCAAAGATTACAAAGCGGCCATCTTGATGCATACCACTTCAGATTTTTCGACCGCGCTGATTGCAGGTGCAAAAAAAGTATTTGATGAGCTAGGGATTAAAGTAGTGGCGGTGACAGACGCTGAAATGGATCCTAAAAAACAGCGCACCGATTTAGAAACTGTTTTAGCGCTCAAGCCAAATATTATTATTTCCCTAGTGATTGATCCGGTTTCGGGCGCGGTAGCATTTAAGCAAGCGGTGCAGCAGGGCGTGAAGCTGGTATTTATTAGCAATGCACCACAGGGCTTTAAGGTTGGTAAAGATTACGCAGGTATTGTGACGGATGATTTATTTGGCATGGGTAAATCAGCTGCAGAGCTAATGGCTGACAGCATTGGCGGCAAGGGCGATGTGGCGGTGATTCACCATGCGGCTAATTACTATGTAACCAATCAACGTGATAACGCGGTTAAGGCGGTATTAGCACGCTACCCAAATATCAAAGTAGTGGCGGATAAGGGCATTGCCAATCCAAACGATGGCGAAGTGATTGCCTCAGCCATTCTGACGCAAAACCCATCAGTAAAAGCGATTTATGCTCCTTGGGATGCGATTGCCGAAGGCGTTACCGCCGCAGTGCGTGCTGCAGGGCGTAAAGATGTAAAAGTGATCACTATGGACTTAGGCGCGGCTAATGCGCTGGATATGGTGAAAGGCGGCAATGTGGCGGGGATTGTGAGCGATCTGCCGTATGACATGGGCAAAACGCTTGCCATCATGGGCGCTTTATCGCTACTGAATAAGCCAACTCCAGCTTTTGTCACCGTGGATGCCATCAAGGTCACCTCCAATAATCTATCTACGCAGTGGCAAAAAGCCTTATTTCGCCAGCCGCCAGATGCCGTTGTGAAAGCTTTGGCCGCAAAAAAATAATTGTAGCGTGGGCAATATTTTTGCCCACGCGTACAGCTGAAGTCCACAAAAGCCAATGGTATGTAGAGCATCTTTCGTAGGGTGGGTGAAACCAGCCAGACTTTGGCATGAAGTGCTAGAAAACGGTGGATTGCACCCACCCTACGATGATTCAAGGCTAACAGACCCGTGATGGTCTTGTGATAAGCGCCTAAATTATGCTTGGTGAAGTTGCCTACACAGTAAGCCCTGGAAAACAAATGAATAAAATAGCGATTCAAGCACGCGGCCTGACTAAATCGTTTGATGGCAATGCCGTGCTAAAAGGGGTGGATTTCACCCTAAGACAAGGCGAAGTTCACGCGATTGTTGGGCAAAATGGTGCGGGTAAATCCACCCTGATGAAGCTGTTAAATGGCTTTTATCAGCGTGATGCAGGTCAGCTGGAGGTATTTGGCAAGGTGGTTGATTTTCAATCACCACGGGATGCGCGTGCAGCAGGCATTGTGATGGTTTATCAGGATTTAAGCCTTGTTGCCACCATGAGCGTGGCAGAAAACCTGTTTATGGCTAATTGGCAAGGTAGTTGGGGCTTGGTCGATCACGCCGCGATGGAGCAGGCCACCTTGGCGGTGCTGGCAAAAATGGGTGTAACGCTCGACCCACGGCAGGCGGTAGGCGAGCTGACGATGGGCCAACAGCAGCTATTGGAAATCGCCAAAGCCATTTCGCAAGAGGCCAAGATGATTATCTTGGACGAGCCAACTGCTTCTTTATCCGATATGGAAATCGAAAAGCTGTTTACGGTGGTTAAACGGCTGAAATCCCAAGGGGTTTCCATCATCTATATCACACATTATTTACGGGATATTTTTAAGATTTGCGATACGGTGAGCGTATTAAGAGATGGCCATCTGGTACGTAGCTCGCCGGTGCTGAGTACTAATCTAGAAGCGCTGGTGGCTGATATGTTGGGCCATCATCGCCAAGCCAATGAAAATTGGCAGCGTAATGTAAACACCAAGCAAACGCCCTTACTAGAGCTAAGAAACGTGGTCACTACGGCCTTAAATGAAGTGTCTTTTGCCGTTTACCCAGGGCAGGTGGTGGGTTTGGCTGGCTTATTGGGCAGTGGCCGCACCGAAATTCTGCAAGCTATTTTTGGTCTAGATACCATCGCCTCAGGGCAGATCTTGTTAGATGGCGAAGAAGTTAAAATCCGCACGCCTAAAGACGCAATTAAGTTAGGAATCAATCTTGTGCCTGAAGATAGACGCAGCCAAGGCTTGGTTTTAGATTTTAGTGTTTCTGACAATATGTTAATGTCCTTATTTGATAAGTTGGCTCCAAACTTACTTATTGATGAGGTGCGTAGCCGAGAACTGGTTGAGTCCCTGATTAAGCGCTTACACGTAAAAACCAGTGGGCCGGAGCAGCAAGTCAGGTTTTTATCCGGTGGTAATCAGCAAAAAGTAGTCATCGCCAAATGCATGAGCACTGGCGCGCGCATTATGCTGCTGGATGATCCTACCTTTGGTATCGATCTAAGCTCTAAATACGAAATTATGCGCATCGTTAATGAATACGCGGCAGCGGGTAATGCGGTGGTGTTTGTTTCTAGCGAATACAGCGAAATCGCCAGCTTTTGCGATAGCACTTATATCGTGAACAAAGGCCGGATTGCTGGGCAAATGAGCGAAGGATTATCTGAAGAGCGGCTGCTTGCGGCAGTACAGTAAGTTTTAAATTGAGCTGCGTGCGTGGCTTTTTTATAGGCGGATGTGACGCAGCAAGATTAAAAAATACACAGCCCACGAAACACACGAAAAAATGCAGTATCCCTATCATTGTTTGATGGGTGTAAATGTTTGAGTGGCCAACAATTCAGCCAAAAATCATGCCGATTTCAATGGTTTTTTCGTGGATTTGGTGGTTTTCGTGGACTAACAATCGTTGTGAATAACCTTCAGTTAAGAGGCAAGGTATGGATATCACGGTTAATAAAGCGGACGCCATCGAGCTGCCAAAACGCCAAATAGAGTGGAAGAACTTTGTTATCTACTTGGTTTTTATTGGTATTTTCTTATTTTTTTCGATTACTTTGCACGATAAAGGTTTTTTAAACGCTGGCAATTTAATGAATATTGCTCGGCAAACCGCCATGATTTCCATCATGGCGGTGGGGATGACCTTTGTATTATCGGCAGCAGAAATTGATTTATCTTTTGGCGCAATTGTCGCCTTATCCGCCGTTACTGCTGCGCTGCTGATGCCTTATGGCGTGGTTTGGGCCGTGCTGGGCGCACTGCTGGCAGGGGCTTTGTGTGGGCTGATTAATGGCCTGTTTGTCTCCAAAGTAGGCATCCCTTCTTTTTTAGTGACCTTAGGTATGGCGGGGATTATCACCGGCGTTACCCGCTGGATTACCGCTTTGCAATCCATCCCTGTTGAACACGAAGGCTTTGTTTTTGTCTTTGGCTCCGGCGATTTTGGCCCAGTTTCGGTGCTGTTTTTATGGATGATCGCTATTGCCGTGCTAGGTCATGTGTTATTACGCCGCACCGCCTTTGGTAAAGAGGTGTTAGCCAGCGGCGGCAATAAAATAGCGGCCATGTATTCAGGCATTAATGTGAATCGCATCAAGCTATATGTGCTGGTGCTGAATGCATCGCTTGCTGCTCTAGCGGGGATTTTGTATGCGGGCCGGCTGCAAAGTGCGCGTTACACCTTGGGCGAAAACGATTTAATGATGGTTATTGCGGCCGTCATTATCGGTGGAACCAGCTTATTTGGCGGCAAGGGCACGGTGATGGGCTCAATTATTGGCGCACTGATTATGGGCATGGTGAATAACGGGCTGGTCTTGATGGGCTTGAACGTGGATCAACAGCTGATCTTCCGTGGCTTAATTATCATCTTTGCCGTGACATTGACGATGGGCAATTTGCGCAAGAAAAAGCGTTAAACGTATAGGGTGCACTCGTGCCCACGCGTGACGCCATAAAACCCAAATCTTGAACCACAGAGAATACTTCGGCCCCAGAGTGACACGGAGAAAACCAAAAGAGCATATTTAATTCTGACTTTTTGTGAGCACTACAGTTTTCTATTATTCAGTGCGCTTTTGGTTCTGCCTGTTCTTTGTGTCTACAGATCTTTTTTCCTGAATTACCTATTTCTTATTGAGCTCAGACCGTGTTTTGCACGGCCTCTGGCCCCTTATTGCCTAAATTTGGAGTTTTGTATGTTTGAATCGTATCAAAGCCAAGCTGCTGAGAAGATCAGTAACTGGTCTTTAGAAGAAAAAGTCGGTCAATTATTTATTTTGGCTTTTCCAGGCAAAGACGCAGAAGCGGCTCGTTCTTTGATTGAGCGTTATAACTTGGGTGGCTGTTATCTTAGCCAAGATAATGCCAGCACCTTTGCAGAAGCGCAGCAACTAACCCGTGCTATGACGGCGATTGTGAATCAGCGAGTAGATTCCGTGCCAATGCTGCTGGGCGTGGATCAGGAAGGTGCTTGGAGCGTACTCACCCCTGAGTCTTCCACTGGGCCAGGTAATTTGGCACTTGGCTCGGCAGATAATCCTGCGCTAACGGCGCAGATGTATAGCGTGTTTGGGCTAGAAATGCGCTCGGCAGGTTTTAATTGTGTGCTTGGCCCTTGTGCTGACGTCAATTTGCAACCTAATTCCCCCATTATTGATACCCGTGCCTTTGGTGAAATACCTGCCGAGGTGGCGATCCAAGTTGGCGCTGCCGTACACGGTGCGCACGATGGTGGCATTGTGGTGTGTGCCAAGCATTTTCCAGGGCACGGCGATACCACGGGCGATACGCACCGCGAAATTCCCGTGGTGGATAAATCGCTGGCCACTTTGCTGATCGAAGATTTGGCGCCCTTTAAGGCGGCGATTGATGCGCGTGTAGAGCTGATGATGACCTCACATATCTGCTATCCACAAATTGATCCTGAATATCCAGCCACATTATCCCGAGCTATCTTGCAGGGCGTATTGCGCGATACGCTGGGCTTTAAAGGCATTGTGATTTCCGACAGCATGAATATGGGCGCGATTCGCCGGAATTTCCCGCCAGTAGAAGCGGCGATTATTGCGTTTAAAGCAGGTATCGACATGATGATGCTCTCTGAAGAGCATTACGATCACAACGATAATTACCTTGAAAACCAGTTGGCCATGATCGGTGCAATTGTAAGCGCAGTGGAAGATGGCCGCATGCCCGAGGCGGATCTAAATAAAATCGTTGAGCGAGTTGTGGCCTTTAAGCTGGCAAGGCTTACAACGATGCCGATGTATCAAGAAATCAATATCGCCGCCAATCGTAAAGTAGAGCAAGCCGCGGCCGAGGCCGCCGTCAAAATCCTTAGCGATAGCGCCCACAATCTACCGATTCAAGCGGGCAAAGAGGTGTTTGTGGTGCAAACCACGCCGCTGGCTGATTACGCCAATTTGGTGAACCCACGCGGCATTGGCCCCAATCAAGCAGTGCCTGCCTTTGATTACTTTGCTGCCGAACTAAGCCAAGGCGTTGCCAGTGAGCAACTCAATATTTTGAATCATCAAGAAGCACAAGCTTGGCTGGCCAGTGTGGAGGTGCAGCCACAGCAAGTGGTGCTGGCGGTAATCGAAAATTATCCATTACCCGGCGAAGACTTTAAACAAGTGGCCTCCAAAGCGCTACTGGCCCAATTGGCAGAGAAATTTGGCGCGCAATTGGTGGTGATTGGTTTAAGAAACGCCTATGAAGCCGTGCCAGAATTAGCCAGCCATTTGTGCAGCTACGGTAGCCGTGAATGCAGCGCCAGGGCCGCGGCTCAGCTTTGTCTTTAAGAGCTAACTTAGCAGATGAATATAGCGTGATTTGGCCATATTCATCTGCTGGGGGTGTTGTTGATTGTAGAATTTTTTAGGTCATTCTTATCGGGAGGTGTAGCAGTGAAATAGGCTAAGTATTAGAGCAAATTGAATTTTTCATATAAATAAAAGTTTGTGCTTTTTATAGCATTTACCTTAAACAACCTGAGAGACAAATGAAAATGAAATGCCGCTTAACCATATTAGCTTCTTTATTAGTTTCTGTACCAATGATTGCGGCTGCCGCGCCTGCAACCACTAAAGGGTCTTTTCAAAATTTCCTTGATAATATGCGCGCTTTTGAATCGGGTATTGATCCGGCTAAAGCTGATTTTTATAAGCAAAACTTTAACTCACCTATTTTACGTTACGCCAAAGTAGTTACACCTGGCGTGCCAGTCCGTGATCCAGCAACGGGTAGTTTGATTATTGAAGCAACAACGGTAAATCAGTATTTCACCAAGCTTGGTTTAAATACTATTTACAATCAAAATGCCACTGATCAAGCTGCCATGTTTAAAACCATGCAATATAGCTCGTTAAATGCATGGGGTTTTATTGGTTATCAGCTTGGTGAAGCATTAATGATTGATACCGGCTATTACACCCCGGTGAAATATGTTTCTGCCACAGAAAATCTAGATAAATTTTATATTTTTGCGCCTGATTCAACATGGGCCAATGGCGTAACTGAAGCCACGATTGAAATCCCTGGCTCTGGCGGTAATAAAGTTCGCGGTACGCACAATAATCGCTGGGATGGTACTTTCTCTGGCAGAAATGGCGTAAATAGCTTTGCTGATTTAAAAATCCCAGCAAAACAAGAATACGTTATCCGCGATGCCATGCGCTTTAATTACGGTGTGATGTCAGAAAAACTGGCGGCTGCCAATATGACTTGGGCACAGGCTTTAGCTAAAACTTGGCCGGGTAAAGACGAGCAGGGTAATCCGATCACCATTAAAGCGACCATGTCTGGTTTATTGGCAGCGGCCCATTTGGGCGGTGCTTGGGGTGCCGCTGATTTATTGATTACCAATAAAGTGGCTTGCGATGAGCAAGGCACTTGCGTGACTACGTATATCGATAAATTTGGTAATTACGATACGCTGATTGATACCCCAAGTGATGACATCATCAGCGGTGGCCCGCTAGATGAAGTGTTGTCTGCAGGTTTGGGAAATGACACCGTTTATACTGGTGGCGGCAAAAATACAATTTATCTGAGCCAGTACCCTAATGGCACCACCACAGTGAAAGACTTTGTGGTTGGCAACGATAAGATTGTGCTGCGTAACTGGACAGGCTCTAATCCGCTGGCAAATCTAGCCGTTACAGATAGCGCAGGCGGCGCATTATTGCAATTTGCTGGTCAGTCTGTATTGCTTGAAAAAGTAAGTGCTGCAGTTGTAAAAGCAAATCCTGCTGCGGTGATTGCTGTATCTACCGTGTATAAATTAGCATGGTCGGGCAAGCAAACTGCAACGGGCTTTAACCCTGCTCTAGATCAAATCCAAGGCACGGCAGGTTTGGGCTTTAAGCACCTAAAAATATTCCAAGACAATGGCAGCCTGTTTGTGGGTACACAAGCTGCTGACGGTGGGATTTATTCTTGGATTGAGTTGCCAGGTGTAACGCGTGCTCAAGTTAGTGCAGATATGTTTACTAATATGGCAGGTAGTTACGCTGGGTTGGAATACACAGTGCTGCTTAATCCAACCACTTGGGGCTGGGGCAAGGCAAAGAGCGTGGATTACTTTAAGGCTGCAAATACCACGGTTAATTTAGCTGCATTTGCTTACAATTTTAGTGCCTTAGCTTTGAAACAAGAGGGCGCTGATGTTGTACTGACGTTAAATCCAGCTTCCAATGGTGGTGACACTAAGGCGTTGCGTTTACTCAATACTAAAATCTCTGATTTGTCCGCCAAGAACTTCTACGGTGTAACTGGCAATTACAGCGATATAAAGATTGATGATCCATCGACTGCGGTTTATTTCCCTGTTACTGCATCTGCAGGTACAGGCGGCACGATTGCTCCATCTGGTGTGGTGCAAGTGCGTGAAAAAACCAATCAAGTTTTCACTATCACACCTAATGCTAACTTTAAAATCAAGAGCATTACGGTAGATGGCGTGGCACAAGCGATCAGCAGCAGTTTTACCCTGAGCAATGTGACTAAGGCTCAATCCGTTGCTGTAAGTTTTGAGGCGGGTAGCTCAAACACTTGCGCTGCTGCTGCATGGTCTGCCACTCAGGTGTATGCATCCACCACTAAGGTTTCATACAAGGGCTTTGAATACACCAATAAATGGTGGACTCAAGGTAATCAGCCTGATGTGAGCGATGTTTGGACTAAGGGTGCTGCTTGCCAGTAATTTTGTAGTGGTATGAGAAAGCCCTGCTTTTAGCAGGGCTTTTTTGCGTTTATGCTTAACTGGATAAGCTGATTAGGTAATTACGCAGATTAATACCTTTGTTGGTAATCCCTAATTTGCTTCTTAGGCTATTGCGGTGGTTTTCAACTGTTTTAGAGGCCACGCTTAAGCTTTGCGCGATTTCTTTGGTAGACATGCCAACCTTAATAAACTTAGCCACTTGCACTTCAGAAGGCGTGAGCAGGGCGTATAGGCTGCTATCAATCTCGCCATTGTCATTGATTGCCGATGCCACAATCCCTTCGATTAAATCGAGGCACATAATTAAAATAGGATCAGAAATAGTGGCTTTCACTTGGCGGATTTGCGGCAAGTGTTGGCTGCGGATGCGCTCTAATACCTCATCAATTTCGCCACTATCTTGCCATTCTCGGAATTCGGTTAGCGTTTCGGTCAGGCTATAGAATTTAGCAAAATCTGGGTTTGGATAGTGGCTATCGTTTTCTTCTTCGATTGATCCTACTTCGATCTGCCACAGATTTTGCTGCACCCTAAATAAATGCAGTTTTAAATCACGATTAAAAAATTTCCAACCATCCGAGCCACTGACGGAGGTTTTAATCAGCGCTTTAATGGCCGCCAGATTATCGGTGCCAATTAAAAAGCTGAAATGATCGAGTTGGGTGGCGGTTTCGTGTGAAGGATAATTGTGATCTAAGATTTCGCCCGAGCTAAAAAAGCTAATCACAAAAATATTGCGATAGGCGAGCACGTATTGAAATGAGCTAATCTTCATTTCAAGTTGTTCGATCAGTTGCTGGGTTTGCTCGGTGCTCATTAATCTGCTTATGGGCGGTTTGAGTCCGCTGTTTTATTAAGGGGAACCTCGAAAAACTCATCTTTCGTCATAATACTGCGTTGCGTTTTAAAAAAATCTCCTTACATATCAAACATATGCAGCGTCGGTTTTTTTAAAATGCGCCTTGTTTTATTTAGAAATATAGGTTTTTAGAGGCCCCCTAAGGTTGGGTCTGAGCGGGGGATGGTAAACCAAAATAGCTTGCCTAACCCGCCACACGTTTCTTACATATCAATCTTTTAAACGATATTCCGCAGATCGTGCATGGGCTGTTAGGCCTTCGCCATGAGCAAGAGTGCTGGCGATGCGGCCCAAGGTTTGGCTACCGGCCTCGGAAACCTCAATCAAACTTGTGCGTTTTTGAAAGTCATATACCCCCAGCGGGCTGGCAAAACGGGCGGTGCGGGCGGTGGGTAATACATGATTTGGCCCGGCACAATAATCGCCTAAAGACTCACTGGTAAATCGCCCCATAAAGATTGCACCCGCGTGGCGCAGCTCAGGTAGGTAGACTTTTGGGGTAGCTATAGACAATTCTAGGTGTTCTGGGGCGATATAGTTGGCAATTTCGCAAGCTTCATGTAAATCTTTAACTAAGATAAGCGCACCACGGCCAGTGAGCGAGGCGCGAATAATGTCTTGGCGTGGCATGCTGGGGAGTAGCTTTTCAATGCTGGCGGCAACTTGCTGGATGAAATCTTCATCAGGGCAAAGCAGAATCGCTTGGGCGATTTCATCGTGCTCGGCTTGGCTGAATAAATCCATCGCAATCCAATCTGGGTCGGTTGTGCCATCGCAAATCACCAGAATCTCTGAAGGGCCAGCCACCATATCAATGCCAACCACGCCAAACACGCGGCGTTTGGCGGCGGCCACATAGGCGTTACCAGGGCCGGTGATTTTATCCACAGCAGGCACGGTTTCGGTACCAAAAGCCAGCGCGCCCACGGCTTGCGCGCCGCCAATACAGAAGGCGCGGCTAACACCGGCGACAAAGGCGGCGGCCAGCACTAGATCATTTTTTTCACCGCGCGGGGTGGGCACCACCATGATAATTTCGGCCACACCGGCCACATTGGCGGGAATGGCATTCATCAGCACCGACGATGGATAGCATGCCTTGCCGCCCGGTACGTAAATCCCCACTCTATCTAAGGCGGTCACCTGCTGCCCTAACACCGTGCCATCGGCCTCGGTGTATTGCCAAGACGCCATTTTTTGGTGCTCGTGATATTTGCGTACTCGCTCTGCTGCGGCCACCAGCGCATCTCTTTGCACGTCAGGTAGGCGCTCGAAAGCGGCTTTTAGCTCGGCCTGCGTAAGCTCTAGTTCTTGCATACTTTGTGCGGGTACGGCATCAAAGCGCTGGGTGTATTCCAATACGGCCGCGTCGCCACGTGTTTTGACGTCGGCCAAAATCGCCGCCACACGGCTGTCTACCTCAGGATCTTGCGAGGTTTCAAAGGCCAGTAGCTGGGAGAGTTGAGATTGGAAATCAGCAGAACGAGAATCAAGGCGACGCAACATAGCTTAGTCCAGAAATATTTTCGTGCTTCGATTATACCCAAAGCTTTGCCATGATCTGAAAATCATCTGCTGTGCTTATTAATCTGATTTTGCAAACTATTTAATCGCTGTATTACCTTAATTTCTTTTCAAAAACCAAATTAAACGGGTATTGCATCTTGCAGGGCTGGCCGCTGCAGATTGCCGGTTTAAATGGGCTGAGTAATAAAACGGAGGCAACTAGCTCGGCTAATTGTGGGTTGGGTGAGGTGAGTACGCTAACATTGTTGGCTTTGCCCTGCTCATCGATATCAACTAACAATTGCAGCTTGCCCGTGGGGTGTAGCTTTTTCGCAATTTGATCCACAGCCTCTACAATTTGCCGTAATCCATCTTGAGGGTAGGGGGGCTCATCACCTAGATTGATTTTTTCATAGGCGCGGTTAAGGCTGGCTTTCTCATCATCACTCAGCTCGTGATAGCGTTTATTTAATGGCAGCCCATTCCAAAGCCTAGTTTTTTTGATATTTGAGCCAGTAGAGTCGTCTTTGCTGATTTCATTATCGTGCAGATTTGTGCCAGCAAAAACTGAGCTTGTGAGCGAGGCAAATAATATTAAAGCTATTAAAGTAAGAATGCGGTGCATAGCAAGAAACTTTAAACTAAGGAATGATGTTAGCTTACCTTAAACTTGCATTTAATGACAAATGAATGATTTATTGCGCAGGGCAATCTTGTTTCTGCAGATTAATCCCAGCTAAATATTAAATCTGCCCGTTCTTTACTGGCCTCAATCAGACTTGCATTGGGGCCGTCGGTGTTGTGAGCCCAGTCGGTAGCTGCGGCTTCGCTGCGGCCAAATTGCATATGGCGGTGGATAAGGCGGGACTCTCTGAGCGCGTGGTCTACGTCTACATACCAAGTTTCATCGAGCAAGTTGTGTAATTTGGCCCAATGGCCAGTATTGAGCAGCAGGTAATTGCCTTCGACGATGATGAGCTGGTTTTCTGGCTGAATAGGAATGGCGTTGGCGATGGGTTCTTCGATTTCGCGGCGAAATTCGGGGGCGTAGATGGTTTCGCCTGCTGGCTGGGTTTTTAAGCGCTGAATCAGAGCAGCAAAACCAGCGCTATCAAAGGTATCTTCTGCGCCTTTGCGCTCTGCTTTGCCAAGGCGGGCTAACTCGCTATTGGCCAGATGATAGCCATCCATAGGCACCACGATGCTTTGTTCTGGATAAAGACGCTGAATCTCTTGCGCCAATGTGGATTTGCCCGATCCGGGCGGGCCAACGATGCCGAGTAATTTGCGCTGGCCGCTGGCTAATAGGGCGTTGATTCTTGCTTGATATCGGGATTGGATCATTAGCGTTTTTCTCAGCAAGGGGGAATCAAAACTAACACAGGCCCCAGTCGCTATCAATGCGACTGGGGCCTGTGTGGTTTACTTGTCAGTAAGGGATTACATCATGCCCATTGCCGTTGGTAGCCATAGCGAAATGGCGGGCACATAGGTGATGAGCATCAGGAAGGCTAGCATGGTGAGCAGCCATGGCCAGACGGCGATGGTGAGCTCGGTAATGCCCATCTTGGTAATACCGGAAGCCACGTATAGATTCAGGCCTACCGGTGGATGGCACATGCCGACTTCCATATTTACAGTGATCAAAATCCCAAAATGGATAGGGTTGATACCCAGCTTAACCGCTACAGGGAAAAGGATAGGGGCCATGATCAGGATGATGGACGATGGCTCCATCACATTACCCGCAAGTAGCAGCAGGATATTTACCGCCAGCAAGAAGGTGATCGGGCCAAGGCCCATGCCTAGCAGCCAATCGGCCATGGCTTGCGGAATGCCTTCGTTGGTCATTACAAACGAGAACAATACGGCGTTGGTAATGATGTAGAGCAGCATGGCGCTCATGCTGGCCGAATCCAGCAGCACTTTGGGTACGCGGCTTAGCGGTAGATCGCGGTAAACAAATACGGCGATGATAAAGGCGTAAACGGCGGCAATGGCAGCGGCTTCGGTTGGGGTAAATACGCCGGTGTAGATCCCGCCCAGCACCAATACGATTAGCATTAGCCCCCATACCGAGCGGCGAAAAGCAGCCCAGCGCTCGCCTGCAGTGGCTTTAGGCATACGTGGATAATTAAATTTACGTGCGCGCCACCAAGTTGTTAGCCCCAAGAAAAACGCCAGTAGCAGCCCTGGAATCACCCCTGCCATAAATAGCGCACCCACCGAGGTATTGGTCGCTACCGAGAACATCACCATGGCAATGGATGGGGGGATCAAAATTCCCAGCGCACCGGCGGTGGTAATCACGCCTGCGCCAAACTGGCGAGGAAAGCCCTGCTTAATCATGGCGGGCAAGAGGATGGAACCAATCGCCACCACTGTGGCAGGGCTAGAGCCAGAAACTGCTGCAAAAAGTGCACAGGCCAACACACCAGCAAGGCCCAAGCCACCATGAAAGTGGCCCACCATACTGGTGGCAAAATCGATCATGCGGCGGGCGACCCCACCGTGGGTTAAGAAATTACCGGCCAGAATAAAGAAGGGAATCGCCATAATTTCAAACTTCTCTATCCCCGTGAACAATTTCAGCGCCACTGATTCGATAGGCACATTGGTCATGGTAAATAAGAAGGTGAGTACGGTCAGCCCCAGCGCGATGGAGATCGGCATGCCGGTGGCCATCAGCGCCAGCAGTAAGCAGAACACAACGGCTTTTTTGCCACCCACGATGGCGATAATGGCGAGGGAGCCAAATAACAGGGCAGGGATTTTTATAGACCAGTTTGCCTCTGCAACAGGGATAAGGCTGGGCGTGTTGCTCATGCTGGTTTTCCTTCTTCTTCTAAGCCTTCAACGTGGGCCACGTCATGGTGAGGCAGCTCGCCGGTACGCATAAAGGCGGTGGCAACTTGTAAAAACCGGAAGCACATCAGGCTGGTGCCTAGTGGAATTGCGCTGTACACCATCCACGTTGGCCACTCTAGATCTGGCGTGGTTGGGCCTTCGTAGAGATTGCCCATTGCCATACCAAAAGCATGGCTAAAGGCGTAATGCGCGCCATTTCCCCACACAAACTGCGTGCCGAGGATGGCAACAATGCCGGTAAATAGTGCACCAGCAAGCAGGCCGATCATGACAAAGGCGGTGCGATACTTAGGCTCTAGCCGATTAATCATCACATCGACACCGACGTGAATGCCGGTACGCACTCCATAGGCCGCGCCAAATTTAGCCATCCAAACAAATAAAATAATGCACAGCTCTTGAGCCCAAGAAAGGTTGATGCTGAGCAGCCAGTTTTGTATCACGGGCAAATGAGCGCCAGAGGCGTAGCGATGCACCACGGCAATAAAAATCACCAGCGTTGCCACCGCCATCAGCGAGGCAATCAGCCACTCTTCAAGGTGATCGAGTATTTTCATGAAAGTCTCCGAAGGGACGGTGGTTTTATTTAGAGGAGCTGTTTGCCCCTCGTTGGGCGGGTGGAAGCCGCCGTTTTTATTGATTGCTAAGTAAGGTCAAAAAAGTCTTTTTAGTGCCTTCGGCACGGTGATTAAGGAGCGGTAGCCACCGCGGGGGCGTTCTTTTCTTGAACGGCCAAGAAAAGAACCAAAAGAAGGCCGCCCCGACCAGCACGAAGGCCCCTCACTGCGGACAATCGAGGTGGCGTCAATTCAACTCGCTTCGCTCAAACACGAATTGACGACTACTCCACCCCGCTTGTTCCTCGTTTCGGCGTGCTTCAAGGGGACTCTTAAGCCCTATGCCGATAGCGGGGCTAGGAAGTATTTTCGTAGGGTGGGCAAGTTTTAATGCCCACGCGGTGAACATCTACCCCACAAGTTCTTTATTCAACCGGTTTAAACGCTGTCTCTTTGTAAATCTCTGTCAGCAAATCTTGGCCAAAGCGGGAGGCCATTTTTTGGTGGACGGGGATGAGCGCTTTGCGAAAAGCCGCGCGTTCGGCTGCAGTTGGGGTGTAGATGGTGGTTTTGCCACTGGCTTTGATGGCGGCAAGCGCTTTATCGGTTTCTTGTTTGGCGATCTGATTGGCGTAAGTGGAGGAATCATTCATCGCCGTGGTGAGGATGGTGCGAATATCTGCCGGTAGGCTTTCCCAGAAAGTTTTATTCACAATCACCGCATAACCCAAGAAGCCGTGGCCAGTTAGGGTTAAGTTTTTTTGCACTTCAAAAGCTTTGCTGGTGTAGAGGTTGGATGGCTCTAGCTCGGTGCCATCCACTACGCCGGTTTGCAGCGCTTGGTAAACCTCAGAAAACGCCATCACCTGCGGCAATGCACCCAAGGTACGCATTTCTTCATCTAGTACTTTGGATGATTGAATGCGGATTTTCATGCCGCGTAAATCTTCAGGCGTGCGCACGGCTTTATTGCTAGAGAAGTTTTTAAAGCCGTTTTCCCAGAAGCCCAGCGCCTTAATGCCCTTGGTTTCCAGCTTGGTAAATAGTCTGGCACCAATCGGGCCTTTCATGACTTTATCGACTTCTGCATAGTTATCAAAAATATACGGCAGATCGAAAATTTCGAACTCTTTCACGCCCAGTGGGCCAAATTTGGCTAGGCTAGGGGCCAGCATTTGTACTGCGCCTAATTGCAGCGCTTCCATTTCTTCTTTGTCTTTGTAGAGCTGGCTGTTTGGATAAACCTCTACTTTGACGCGGCCTTTGGTGCGCTCTTCGGCTATTTTTTTAAAGTAATCAGCAGCTTTGCCCTTGGGGGTATCCACGGCAACCACATGGCTGAACTTGATCACGATCGGCGCTTCGGCCGCAAAGGAAGAAGTGATAGTAAGTGCCAAGATGGCCGCTAGAAAAGTACGCATTACAATCTCCAAAGCTGTTGAATGTATTGATGATTGTTGACGAGCGAGATCATCTTTTCAATTGTGGTTGTCACGACTGTGGTAAACCACAGTAAGCTTATGAAAGGCTTGTGCTAGCATTAGCGCATGCATTTACTGACTACTATTTCAAAGCGTCTAAGCGCGCACCCATGGTTTGTTCCAAGACTGGCACTGCTGTTGTTTGTGGTGACGGTGCTCGGTTTATTTGCCTATTTACGTCATGGCGAGCATGAAGAAGCCCGCTTAGTGCTGATTAATGATGTGTTGTGGGTAGAGCAAAACCTGCGTTTTGTGCTGGGGCAATCAGAAGAGCGCTTGGCGGCCTTGCTGGAGCAGGCGATAGATAGCGATCTCTCTGAGGCGGAGTTTCGGGATCGGGCGCGTTTGATTATTGGCGCAAATTCGGCGATTACCGGGATTCATCTCAGCTCTAAACAGCAGCTGCTTAATTATGGGCAGGTGCTGACCAATGAAGTGAGCCGCGATGCCTTATTGCTGACCCGTTCTAATCGCCGCCCTAGTTATATCGTACCCAGCCAATCCAAAGGGATGGTGGCGCTGCTGATTGCCGATCACGATCAGGAATTAATCGCAACCATAGCCTTGCCACAGCTATTGCAGCAGCAAGTGCCGTGGTGGTTTGCTTACAAGTATCGCCTTGCAATATTGAATGCGGATGGGCATGAGTTGGCGAGCAAATCTAGCATTACTGCCGATGATGAAAACTTGAGCTATCAACTGCCCTTTGATTCTTTAGGCAGCGGCATGTTGCTGCGTATTACGGCTTATCGTCATCCTACCGGCCTCGTGCAAAAGCTACTGACGGCGAGCGTGGTGGCTTTAGCCTTGATCGTATTATTTAGCTGGTGGCGATTGCGCCGCCAAATGCAGGCGCGGCTTTTAGCAGAAAACGCCCTGCGTGAAGAGCATGCGTTTCGCACCGCCATGGAAGACTCACTCTCGGTAGGGATGCGCGCCCGCGATATGGATGGGCGTATTGTCTATGTAAACCCAGCTTTTTGCGGCATGGTAGGTTATAGCGCGGAAGAGTTGATCGGCAAGCTGCCGCCTTACCCATACTGGAAGCAGGAAGATATTGCAGGGCATCAGGCACAAAACGATATTGTGCTCAGTGGCCTCGCCCCGCACGAAGGGTTTGAATCGATGGTGCGCCATCGTGATGGCCATTTGGTGGCGACGCGTGTTTACACCACGCCGTTGATTGATGCTACGGGTAAGCAGCGTGGCTGGATGAGTTCGGTGGTCGATATCACGGCCTTAAAAGCAGCCGAAGCACGGGAAAGAGAGCAGGAAGAAATGCTCCGCCATACGGGCAAGCTGATTACTATGGGTGAAATGGCATCCACCTTGGCTCATGAGTTAAACCAACCGCTAATGGCCATGAGCAACTACGCCAGCGCCGCCCGCCAGTTTGCTAATCAAAATAATCAGGAAATGTTGGATTCAACGCTTAGCAAAATTGCTGGGCAAGCCCAGCGTGCCGCCGCCGTGGTTAAGCGTATTCGCGAGTTTGTGCAAAAGCGCACACCACTTCGCTCTTACTGCGATCTGAATGATATTGCGAGCAATGCTTTTGAATTAATCGATGCCAGCGCACGCAGCCAAGGCGTGCGTTTGCACTTTAATTTGGCGGCCGATTTACCGCAAATCCATGCTGATGACGTGCTCTTGGGGCAGGTGGTGCTTAATTTATTACGCAATGCGCTGGATGCCAGCGGAGAGCAACCACAAAGCCGCCGCGATGTATGGCTGGCAACCTCTTGCGATAAGGATGGCGTGTATCTTTCGGTGTGTGACCGTGGCGCGGGCATTCCACCCGAAGTAGCCAACCGCTTATTTGATGCTTTTTTCACCACCAAATCGCTAGGCATGGGCATAGGCTTAAATATTTGCCGCTCTATCTTAGAGCAGCACCAAGGCAAACTTTGGTTTGAAGCCCACCCGCAAGGCGGCACCTATTTTTATATGAGCTTACCGCGATGAAAACTGTTTATTTAGTCGACGACGATATCGCCGTGCGCGATTCACTAGGCTTGCTACTGCTCTCGCATGGCTATAGCGTGCATTCTTTTGCGAGTGGCGAGCAGCTCTTGGCCGAGATTCATCCAGAAAGTGAAGGCGTGGTGCTGCTGGATGTGCGCATGCCTGGCTTAAGTGGGCCAGATGTATTTAAGCTGCTGTATGAAATGGGCAGTGAGCTGATAGTGCTGTTTTTATCTGGTCACGGTGATATCCCGATGGCAGTGCAAGCCATACGCCAAGGCGCGTTCGATTTTTTAGAAAAACCATGTAGCGAAAAACAATTGCTGGAGCGGATTAATGATGCGCTAGATGTAGCGATTGGCCGCCATCAGCTGCGAAACAACCAACAATTACTAGAAAAACGCCTTGGCTCGCTTACCCCTCGTGAGCGAGAAGTGATGGATTGGATTTTACAAGGCAAGCTCAATAAACAAATCGCCGACGAAATGCAAATCGCCATCCGCACGGTAGAAGTCCACCGCGCCAACGTCTTCGCCAAAATGGGCGTGCGCTCGGCTTTGGATTTATCGCAGTTATTGAAGGTGGGGTAAAGATTGATCACTGCAGCTATGCAGCTGGCCGTATAAAAAAGCTTCAGCTAAAGCAGACCACGTACAGCTCGATGTAAAACTTGCTAGCCTAGCAAAAGGGCACTTATGCGACGGCGGTTAGTGAGCAGGTGTGACGTTAAATCCTGCTATGTTTCATATCCTTAGAGCCGAAGCAAGCAGATTTAACTTTACTCTGACCCTAGTTATTCTATTCTAGTTATTCACTTTATTCACTTAACACACTATTTTTTATGCACCTGCATGATGAAGGCTCAAGCCCCGCCAGATATGTCCCTAAACGGTAAAAAATGCCCCGATGAAAGCTTGCACTATTTGCGGATTTCTTGCCGATTGTTGCACATAAAATAATCACCTCAAGATTCCCCCTATTTAGCGCTATTTTTACGGTTTCACCTGAAAGTTACCCCCCTGTTTTTGTGTTGTTTCAGACTCCTACTTAATATTGTTTCGCTAGTTCTGTTAGTTGGTGCTTAATCGAGGCTGTTTTATTTTCAATTTCTAGAGCGGCGGCGTGAGCTTTGTCCAAGCCTGAGATATTAGATGCTACGTTCTCCCCTAGGGCCGTTAAGCGAAGCACGTTCTTAAAGCTTCCCCAAAATATGTTCATCTGGCCGTAGATATGTTCGACATCTTTGCCTATTGATGTTTCATATAGGCCAGCGATGACGCGCAATTCATCAACTTCTTGACACACATTCAAGTATCGTTGGTCGTATTCAAGGTCTTCCATCTTTGCACGCCAAATAATGTCGAGATTTGTGATGGAAAACTCTCGGCCAATAGCGCTTAACTGTCGATGAGCCGTTGCGAGCCGGTCAAGTGCGAGTGCCCTTTCGCTTTTGATTTCTTCACGTGCATGTCTTTCTGTTTCAAGGGAGTACTGAAACTGTTGATTTCTCCGTTGAGTCCGCGACTGAGCAAACGAAGTCAGTGCGACACCAAATAATACTGATGAAGCGGTAATAATCTGGGTGATGATGGATGTTTCCATAGATGTATTAGCTGCCTTATTTATTTAATTATTTCTTCTGAGAGGGGGGGCAGGGCGGGGTGATTATCTGCTACGCGCTGGGGCAATAAATATCTGGGGCAGGGCAAACTTAATTCCTGCTATGTTTCATACCATCAGAGCTGAAGCAAGCGGATTTAACTTTACTCTGACCCCAGTTATTCTGTTACTCTGACCCCAGTTATTCTTATTCTTATTCTTATTCTTTATTCTTAGTCGCTTAGTCGCTTAGTCGATATCATCTGAGCTGTGAAAAGGCATTCTTCTTTTTTTTAGTTTTCCCATAACTTAAATTACTGATTGTACCTTTTTCGCATTTTTTTGTTGTTTGTCAGAGAGATCCCTTGTAGGGGAGCTGCTTGCTGCTCCCCTACAGTATAGACCAGCTATACGACATATGGCTTTGTTTGAGAAAGAGACATAAATAGGAAGGTATTTATTAAAAATTCCTATTTTTTAAATCACATGCACTTCTTTTCCTGTCGTCTTTTTTAATATGGATGGGTAATAAAAATATATAAGAATTAAGCTTACAATCAATCCATTAAACATTAATGATAATGGCAGTGAGATTGCGGAAAGAAATATTGAGAAAACACTCAGCCCGGAGCTATTTATAATTATTTTGTGTATGAAAAAAGAAAATGGCTGAAGCGGAATTAATATTATCCACAGCATTGGGTGGGGGAAGTAATGACGCTTTAGTTTGTTCTCTATAATGGTTTGATGTATGCCATTTTTGTATACAAATATGTTGTCTTCCTCTTTGAATAAAGTTGCTCTTAATTCTGGATCGTAAAATATTTTATGTATATTTTTTGCAGCATATAGCATCCACCAAATATTAGAACCAATTCCTATAACTAACCCAGTTAATTTTAACTGCCATGACAAAGGGGTGAAGATATAAGGACTTATAACAGAATTAGTGAAAAGGTATGATGCAGAAAAGAAAACAACGATAGTTGCTCCAGCCCATTTTGTTGTTAGTGGTGTTTTTTTTGAAAAAAATAAATATGTAAGAATTAATAAGCTTATTACTAATAGGCACACGCCAATTGACCAGTCGTTATTTTCTACTCCAATGTCATCGCTATATAAGGTTGCAGATAAACCTAAACCAATAAGAAAAAAAAGAGTACTTCCAACTGCCGCTAATTTTATTATAAAATCTACATCGTCAGGACTGTGAAAGTTTTCTTTACTGATTTTTATTTTTGCCATAAAATGAACTCCTCGTATTCTAAAACTCAATACCAACATATTTTCCAGTTAACTTTCTCAGTTTTAAAGGGTAGTAAAAATATACGAGTACCGTAGTTACAATTAGTCCGTTAAACATTAAAGAAAGAGGCAGTGCGAGGGCAGAAATAAATACAGTGAAATAATTAATTCCAAGATTGTTGATTATTATTTTATGTATAAAAAATGAAAGAGGTTGTAGCGGAATAAGAATTACCCAGACAATAGGGTTAGGGAGGTAATGCCGCTTTAATTTATTTTCAATAATAATTTGTTGGATTCCATTTTTGTATATGAATTGGTTGTCCTCTTCTTTGTACAAAATGGCCGCTAGTGCTGGATTGTAAAATATATTATGAATACTTTTAGCTGTATAAGCAGTCCACCACAAATTAGCACCAATACCAATAAATAGCCCTAAAAGCTGAAAATGCCAAGGCATGGAGTTGAAAATATATGGGTTTATTACTGAATTAGTTACTAAATATGACACGGAAAACAGGCATATCGTTGTTGATCCACCCCATTTCTGTATTAAAGACGTTTTTTTAGAGAAAAAAAGAAACGTAAGAACGGATAAACAAATGGTCAGAAAAGTAAATCCAAAAATCCATTTTTTATTGTCGGTAGTAGTATTGTCCCCGTATAGAAAAAAATCTGTACTTATGCCTAAAGAAAAAAACATAAAGGTACCAATACTACATATTTTAATAACAAAGTTAATATCTTCTGGGCCATAAAGGCTAGTTTTTTTTTTGCTTACCATAAAACGAACTCCTCGTACTCTTTTTCTGATTTTGTTTTTAAATAGCTCCATGCCTCGCTTATGGCCGCTCCAGCCATTCTTAATTTTGGGGCTGCATAACCGGAAATCCCATTATTCTCACCATTTAATTTCATGCCTGCTTTTTTGTCAATAATGTCTAAATTATAATTTATAAAAATTGATGCAAATATTCCAAATGTACCAATCGCTAATATAGGAATAGCCCCCGTTAATAAAAATGATAGTAAAAGAACAACTATCGCTGTTATTATCGATGCTAACGCGGCCGCTAATACAGTTTTAATTAAAGATATTATTACATTTGATATGAAATCATAAGCATCATTTTTCGAGTCCGATTGCCATTCTAAAAATGCAGTTACAGTTGAAAAACATAAGCTGATTAGTGCATTGCTTTTAAATGATCCTTTGATTGTATTCCAAGCGGAAGAAAAAGCACTTTTTATGCTTCCAGTCCCTGAAAATATTTGCATTATCTTAGCGTGTGATGAGCCATGTCCACCTTGCTTATAGACGGGGTTCACTTTGCTATAGCCGGAAAAATATACTTTTATTTTCCCATTTATTTTATGAAATTTAGCCTTTACAAGTCGAGTGCCTTTGGCCGTTTTTGTATCTACACTATTTCTTAACCATTCCCAGTTATCTGCAACGTAAGCTGTTGTTCCTGCAAGTTGCCCATATAACCAGTTTCTTGTTGCTACTTCATTTATATCTAAATCAACTAACCCAGTTTTTCCTCCTCCTTTACTAAAGTATTGCAAAATTTTCTCAGGAGCTCCTTCTTCTTTAACTTGAACTACTTGTATAACTGGATGAGGCTCTTCAATAAAACTATCTCTAAAGTTTGCAGCTTCTGAGTTCGGGTTAATTGAACTGGAAAATGGAGCTGTTTTCTTAGGTAAAAAATCATCTGATGAACTTGATTTGTTTTCCTCTTGGGAAACGTCGTTTTTTAATGAAATTATAAATGGCGCGGGTTTTTCTTTGGGGAGATCTCCATACTTGATTGGGTCTAATTTTTCTATATTGTATTTCCCAATAATACTATTGCTGGCTTTAAGCACTAAGTGGCCTTTGAAGTCACGTGCCACCCAAAGGTGCAGACGCTCTTCATTTTTTAGAGTGACTTTCTTCCCCGCAGTAATTAACTTTTTATCACGAACTGAATAAAAGGGGCTTGCTTCAGATTCTATAGTGTAATTCAATCCCTTAAGAAGCTTGATGTCTAAAACAACATCACGATGCTTTCTAAGGATAACTTTTATTTTGCTTTTAGAGCGGGTGCATTGTATTGCTTCACCTGGCAAGTCTATATTTACACATTGAAATTCATCTTGTTCTTTATTAGAAGACGTTTTTGGCATTATTTATTTTCCACGACGTTTAGTTTGAGCTGCTTTTAAAACGCCCCATGGCGCATTTTTGACTGTTGCTTTTCCAGACTCATCAAGCGCTATTTTTTCGTTTTTACCATCACCAAAGATGAGTTTAATTTCTTCACCGGCTGGTACGCTATTTCCATCTGCATCTTCGTATAAAATTTCCAAGTCAGATTTCTTATCCAAGTCAGCAAGGTTAAATGGAGCGTTTGGTAAAGTTAGAGATGCAGGCCCACCCCAATCATGGCTCCCGCCTTTAATGCTCACTTTCCCCGGTGCATGCAGCTCAATCTTGCCGTCTTTGATACGGATATAAGCACCACCGGCGGTGAGCAGGATTTCTTGCTTGGCGTTGAACAGGCCCTTGCCTTTGATTGCGGTGAACTTGGCGTTTTTGTCGGCGGTGATCTCGATATCGTCGCTTTGGGCCTGCATTTGCAGCTGGCCTTTGGCGGCGATCAGTTTCATGGTGATTTTGTCTTTAATGCCGCCGGTAAACAGGCTGATGTGCGACCCCACGTTGTGTATCCAGCGGCGGCCGGTGCTTTGGTTACTGTCTCTTTGGGCGATAAGGTCTAAGTTTGTGCCTGCGCTGATGGTCTGGCTTTGCGGGCTGGTGATGGCTACGCCGTCCTCGCCGTGCAGCAAGATGATCTTTTGCTGACCTGCCTGACCTTGGGATTTACTCTTACCGTCTTTATCGGTATTACTGCCCGCTTCAAAGCTTTTGCTTGCGTGTACGTGGTGGTGCAAGTGGCCGGTGGTGGCTTTACCACCTGCGCTATTGTCTGGCTTGACGGTTTTATCGCCTTCGCCGGTTTCGATAGTATCAGCGAGTTGGTTGGTGGCCGTTTCGCCTAGACTTTGGGCCAACGCTAAAGCTGATTCAAGCTGGCTTTGGGCTGGGTTGTAGTCTAGCTGCTTGCCCGAGGCGCCATTCTTGGCTTCGGTACTGATCAGCAAGCCGCTGGCGCGAATCGCACCTTGTTTGTCGGTGCGTAGCTCAAAGCCTTCGCCGCGTGGCTCACCTTTTCCGTCGGTGCGCGGGTGGATCAGATAGCCCAGGTTAAGCTGAGTTTTACCGTGCTCGCACGATAACTTGGTGCGGACTTCGCCCTTGGTATCATCAAACAGCAGCTCGCCGTATTGGCCGCCTTCAAATTCTTTACTCTTGATGCCAGATAGGGTTTTATTGGCGGGCAAGCTGCCTGCACCGCTGAATGTGGGTACAGGTTGGCTGCCGTTGTGAACCACGGCGGTAACGATGGGCCGGTCGATATCTCCCTCGATAAAATCCACCAGAACTTCTTGGCCGATACGTGGGATAAACTGGTGGCCAAAGCCTGCACCGGCAGATGGCATGGAAACGCGTATCCAGCAGGAGGATTTATCGTCGAGATTAGCGCCAAACTCGGGATGCTCAGCGGCACGCTGCCAATGGAGCTGAATTTTTATGCGGCCTTGCTCGTCGGTATGGACTTCTGTATCCGCAGGGCCGACTACGGTAGCTGTTTGTACGCCTAGGCTAGTGGGCTTGGTAAATTCTTGATTGCCCAGATGGCTAAGCACAGGCTGGCCGCGTCTTTGCGCGGTAAAGTCCGCTTGATAAGGCGCGTTATCTTTGGCTGACGTGGCAAGCAGGCTAGGGGCAACTAAGCCAAGTTGCTGGGTTAAATCTGCTGGCAAATTATTGTTTGCAGTGAATTTAAGCTCAGTGATGGCAAACTCGCGTTGCTCTGCGCTATCCCATTCATGCGCGGGGTGATCTTCTAAGCGGAACCATTGCCCTGCTTGTAAGCTGCGTAAAGTGCCAGAGCCAGTAAACGATTTCTTTTGCCCGTCTAAAGCATCTTGGCGCAGCTTGGCATCGTGGCTGAGCTGGTCTAAATCGCTGGCGTAGTAATGCGTTTGCGGGTCGTAATATTCCAGAGTTGATTGGATTTGTTGCCCACCTTCACCTTGGTCGATCGCGCTATCGCTTGAAATGTGGCTGGTACTGCTGGCTTTGTAGTCGAAGCTGGCAAGAGAAACAGAGCTGCTGCCAATTTGCCTCTGCGTATTCCACGCGGTGAGTGAATCGCTTGCTTCTGTTGCTGATGCACGATGAAAGCGGGCGATGGGCTCTAAAGCTTCGGGGATGGAGAATACATCATCAAAAATCACGAGCTGCACTTGCGGAGAATCACCCGCCAAATGTTCAAAGCGCCACGATAGACCGCATTCTTTCATTAAGCGGCATAGAAAGGCGTAGTCGTCTTCGCGATATTGCAGGCAATAAGAGCGGGGCGGGTATTCGCCGGACAATTTGAAATCCAGCGTTTGCACTGAGGCAAACACAGGATTCTTAGCCTGATGTTCGGCCAGTATCTGTTTCACAATATCGACGGCGGATAAATCTTGGAATACCCGCGAAGTACGGCGATATCTAAGCAGGGCAAAAGGCGGCTCTACCGTCAGTGCGTATTTTGCAAAGCCTCCGTCAGAACCTAAAAGCTTTACCTGACTAACCACCCCGCAACGCTCAATCGCATCACCATTGGCGTTTTCTATCGCCAATACCACCGGCAAGCCCAATAGCGATTTGAGTTCTAAAGTACCATCGGGGGAGAGACAGTCAATCTGATAGCAATAAGCCTGATTGATCCCCTCGCTACCTGTTACTCGCTGGGGCAATAATTGCTGGCCCCATGCTGCCCCGTCGCCTAGCTGAAGAGAAATAAGACGCTGATCTTGATTAAAAGCAGCGGCGAAAGAGGCAAGTAGATCAAAGGGCATGTTAAACCAAGGTCTTACGAGGAGGGTCATATATTACATGAAGCTTTTTCCATGCTGCTGTAGGTATTTTGTGATTACTGCACAACACCTAAGAATTTTTATGATTGATGTAAGTAATATACACTACCCGCACACGGCTCAATAAAGTGGCAGGGGTTGAAATTGTTCTAATCCCCTGTTTTTTGCCAATAAAAATGCGGCCTTGTGAGCCGCATTTTTCCTAGAAAACATTAGAACATTGATTGCATCATGGTAATGAAATTATATGGTTAAAAGGCATTCTTTCGCCATATTTGCTGCTGAAGCCTTTTTTCATATTAAAAAAATTGGGCTATGGTTTGCATTTTGATACGCTTAGTTGTTTAAAACCACACCCCATAGCGGCGGATGTAAACGGTTTTAACGAATTGCGCCAGTGCCATATAGCCGATCATGGTGGCGATTAGCCAGTACCAGTAGGACGAATCGAGTGAGACAAAGCCTAGCGATTCGGCGATGGGCGAAAAGGGTAACCAGCAGCCAATGGCAACGGCAATCACGGTAGAGAGCATCACTGGCCATGCTGCGCGGCTTTGCAGAAAAGGAATCTTCTTGGTGCGTAGCATATGCACCACTAAGGTTTGCGAGACTAAGCCAACAATAAACCAGCCGGAATTCATAATCAGCTGACCACCGCCGTGGGCGTAATAGGCCGCTCCTGCGCCAAAGACCGTCCACATCAGAATATACGTAGTGATATCAAATACCGATGAGGTTGGGCCAAGCCAGATCATAAAGCGGCGGATATTGCCCGCCTCCCATTTACGTGGCTGCTGTAGGTATTCTTTATCCATCTTGTCCCAAGGTAAAACAATCTGGGAAATATCATAGATTAAGTTTTGAATCAGCAATTGCATCGCCAGCATCGGCTCCCAAGGCAGCCAAGCCGATGCCACCAGGACCGAAAACACATTACCAAACGCAGAGCTGGCGGTGATATTTAGGTATTTCAGGATATTGCCGAAGGTTTCTCGGCCAGTAATTACACCTTCTTCTAGCACCATCAAATCTTTATCTAACAAGATAATGTCGGCGGTTTCCTTGGCGATATCGGCGGCGCTATCCACCGAAATACCCACGTCAGCATCGCGTAGCGCTGGGGCGTCGTTAATTCCGTCACCCAAGAAACCCACGGTGTGCCCATTGGCCTGTAGCGCTTTTACCACCCGTGATTTATGCAGTGGTGTGAGCTTGGCAAAGATGGTGCAACCCTTTACTGCTTGGCAGAGGGCAATATCGTCCATCGCTTCGATTTCTGGCCCTAGCAGCGGGATGCCCGGCTCTAAGCCCACATCGCGGCAAATTTTACTGGTGACGATAGGATTATCGCCAGTCAGCACCTTAACGGTGACGCCGTAATCACGCAGCGCCTTGATGGCAGGTGCCGCCGAGGCTTTAGGCGGGTCAAGAAAGGTCAGGAAACCACGCACGACTAGATCGGTTTCATCTGCGACCAGATAGTGCTGTTTGTTTTTTGCAATGGCTTTAGTCGCCACTAATAAAACACGGAACCCTTGTTCGTTATAGGCTTGAGTCTGGCTGAGTAAGTGGGCTTTAGCGGCGGTATCTAAGGCAAGGATATTAGAGCCCGCTTGATAGTGGGTCGATACCGCCAGTATTTCTTCTACTGCGCCTTTGCAGATCATCAGCTGCTGATCTTGCTGATCGGCGACAACGACGGTTAAGCGGCGGCGGATAAAATCAAAGGGTAATTCGTCTACCTTGTGGTAATTCCTAGGTAAATCACTCACATCTTTGGCGCGTTCCAGCACCGCAATATCCATCAGGTTTTTAATGCCGCTCTGGTGAACGCTATTGAGCCACGCCAGTTGCAAAATCCCTTCGTCAAGCTTGCCTTGGCAGTTGAAGTGCTCTTCCAAAATGATTTTATCTTGGGTCAAGGTACCGGTTTTATCGGTACATAACACATCCATCGCGCCGAAGTTTTGTACCGAATTAAGCCGCTTAACCACCACTTTGCGCTTGGCCATGGCGATTGCGCCCTTGGCCAAATTGGCAGAAACAATCATCGGCAACATTTCTGGGGTTAAGCCCACCGCAACCGCCATGGCAAAGGTCAGGGCAGATAGCCAATCGCCCTTGGTGAGGCCATTAATCAGAAAGACAATCGGCACCATCACCAGCATAAAACGAATTAATAACCATGAAACGCTGCTTACCCCACGGTCAAAACTGGTTTCCACCCGCTTATGGCTCAGCACGTTTTTGGCTAGAGCGCCAAAATAGGTTTGGCTGCCGGTAGCAACCACCCTAGCGCAGGCTGTGCCGCTCACCACATTGGTACCCATAAAGCAGATATTGTTGTTATCGAGTAGGCTTTCTGCCTCGCTACTGCTGGACTCGGCTGATTTTTCTGCGACATCGCCTAAGGTATCGTATTTCTCCACCGGCAGCGCTTCGCCGCTGAGTACGGCTTGGCTGACAAATAAATCACGCGACTCTAGCAGCTCGATATCGGCCGGAATCATATCGCCCGCTTGCAAATAAACAATATCGCCAACTACCACATTGCTCATTGGCACTTCTAGTTTGCGTGCTTGGCCCGTGGCGCTGGTGCGTAATACGGTGGCGGTGTTGCTGACGAGGGATTTGAGTTTTTCAGCGGATTTACCGGTACGGTATTCCTGAAAAAAGCGTAATAAGGCGCTTAAGGTCACCATGGTGGTGAGGATGATAATCCCTATCCAGCTTTGTTCTTCTGGGCCAACCATTTGCACATCGGTGATATAGGTGATGATGGCCAAGACCAAGAGCACCATTACAAAAGGGTTTTTAAACGCGAGATAGAGCTGGATGATGGCGTGTGGCGGCTTATCGTGAGCTACTTCGTTAAGGCCATGTGTATGTAAGAGTTCGGCAGCTTGGCTGTCGCTTAAGGCTTTGGGGTGTTGCGGATGAGCTGGTGTGTGATTTTGCGTCATGCTGCTTATTCCTGTTCACCAGCGTGCAGGGGTGCGATGCATTATTTAAGCAAAGCAGTCCCCTTGCGCACAGATGTGGCGCTAAAATGAATACGGAGATTTAATTCGCTCGCTGAATTGCTTAATTGCAATTCAGCGAGCGGTATCGGTTGGTCAGGCATGGTTTTATTCCTTAGAAATAAATAATAGAAAGATTAAAAGCCCATATCAAATATTAAGAACGAGCATATCCTCTCCATTAATTAAATGGATTAATTATAAATTAATATAATTGGCCGTTAACTTAAGGTAAGTACTTGTGCAAAAGTTTTATGGCAAGGCGTCGAAGCCGCAGGCAGTACAGTTAGTACGACAAGGCAAGACAACGATGCAAGAAAACTTTTGCCTATCTACTTAGTTAACACCAACTGATTAATGTGCTTGGCTAGCCATCGCTCTACGCCTTAAGCCCCATTTGATTTGGTTTACATCGTGGTGCTGGCTGAGACTGATGGCCATTTGATTAAAATTTTGCTGCAGATGAGCTGATAGATGCAGCAAGACCGACAGGCAGTATTTTCCTTCGGGCAGGCGAAAGATCTTCAGCTGCTGCGCGTGCAGGCCTAAATGATTTAGATTTTGAATCAATAGCTTGCGCAGATTGCTGATGCTGGATTCTGCACTGGTAATTTGTAAAAAATACTGTGAGTTATTGGTTTTACGGCCGTGCACAGCCCTTAGGGCAAGGATGAGTTTTTTTAGATAATGCATGATTTTCCTCCGGTTAGGGGAGGATGCGCGGCTCCTGAAGAGCCAAATCAATAAGCATGTACCGGCCCATTAAACCCCGTACGCATAAGCGTAGCGGCTGTTTATTAAGCGCTGATTTTTTCAGCAACAATGGAATAGGTGAGTACGGGCGGCCAAAAGCCAAAAGACACCACACCCTGCGTAACAGGATATGGCAGATTGAATCTACTTTATCCTGCTATACCGCGGTTACAAACACAGATTGATTACATCCGTCGTTGTCCACAGACAGCCTCTTAGATAGTTAATATGTGGCGGATTCTACCCAATAATTAATTAATGTCAATGCGAATTAATTAATTACTTTGTATTTGTGATTATTCAATGCGCTGAGCATTAAATATTGATTTGGAATTGAGCAGATTATCAGGCGTATTCATCTGCTTGAAATCAGTGGATTCAAATATCAATAAGTACTGGGTCATCCGTTCGCGAGTATTTCGAAAATCAGCATTGTCACTCCCGCTAGGTTACTGGATCCCTGGCAAAAGCACGTGTGTGTGACGCTTTTTTAGCCCGCTTAAAATTTATGAAAACTTGTGATTCACTACTTACTCGCAAAAATAATGCCCTCACGGTGATGAGGGCATTCAGTTTACGTGCGAGAGGCGGTATTTAAGCGTTACGCGCGGCTACCGTTGCGGCAAAGGCATCCAGCATGGGCTGGATGCGCTCGTGTTTTAGCTTGAGCGAGGCCTGATTTACCACCAGGCGTGAGCTAATCTCACGGATGTCTTCTACCGCCACCAGATTATTGGCTTTAAGCGTGCTTCCTGTGGACACCAGATCAACGATGGCATCGGCTAGGCCCACCAGTGGGGCCAGCTCCATCGAGCCGTAGAGCTTGATTAGATCGACGTGTACGCCCTTATTAGCAAAGTGCTCACGGGCGCACTGGGTGTATTTGGTGGCAATGCGTAAACGCGCACCTTGCTTAACTGCACCTTCGTAATCAAAGCCCTGTTGCACTGCCACCATGAGGCGGCATTTGGCGATATCTAAGTCGAGCGGTAGATAGAGGCCCGCACCACCGTGCTCTAGCAGCACATCCTTACCGGCAATGCCTAAATCGGCAGCGCCGTATTGCACATAGGTTGGTACATCGGTTGCACGGACAATGATGAGCCGCACATCGTCCATATTGGTGCCAATAATCAGCTTGCGGCTGGATTCTGGAGCCTCACTGGGCACAATGCCTGCGGCGGCCAGCAGCGGCAGCGTTTCCTCGAAGATACGACCTTTAGACAGTGCAATGGTAATCATGGTGTGTACCCGTGTAGGGGGCGCGGCAGCCGAGCCCAGTAGCAATTATTCTGTAATGTAAGGGCACGGCACGCCGTGGCCTCAGGTGATTATTTTGCAATGTAGGGGCACGGCATGCCGTGCCTTATGGTCATTATTTAAACAATTTAAGCGAAACGGGGTATTTAGAAGGCCAGCCGTTGATGGCTTTTGCACCTTCCCATAGTGCAAAAATAGCGGAGCCTATGGCCACCCACCAAAGGGGGAGCGGGCTTTGTAGGGCAAAACCTGCCAGCATTGCCAAGGCATAAAAGCAGCCCATTAAAAGCTGAAAATTGCAGGCGTTAATGGCATGTTGTTCAACAAAATCTGAATGTACGCGCGCAAATTGCAGCACCAGCACTGGAATCAACAACGCCAGCACCGCCATCGGCAAAATGGGCAGCCAAAATACCCCAGCTAGATGGGCCAGTGCGGCAGCGCCTTTTTCGTTTTGTGAAGGAGGACGCGGCTTATCGTCCTGCTCTTCTGCTGCGGGTTTGGGATTGAAGATCAACATGGGGTACCCAGGAGTAGGGACACGGCACGCCGTGCCCAACAAACATTTAGGAAATTCTTTCGATTTGCGCACCAACCGCCGACAATTTGCGTTCGATATGTTCGTAGCCACGGTCGAGGTGGTAGATGCGATCAACAATGGTTTCACCAGTGGCGATCATCCCTGCAATCACTAAAGAGGCCGATGCACGAAGGTCGGTTGCCATTACGGTTGCACCTTCTAGCTTTTCTACCCCAGTCACAATCGCGGTGTTGCCTTCGGTATTGATTTTTGCACCCATGCGGATTAGCTCAGGGGCGTGCATAAAGCGGTTTTCAAAGATGGTTTCGGTAATGATGCCCGTGCCTTCCGCTACGCAGTTCAGCAACATAAATTGTGCTTGCATATCGGTTGGGAAGGCAGGGTAGGGCATGGTGCGGATATTTACAGCCTTAGGGCGTTGTTTCATATCGATAGCGATCCAATCGTCACCTGCTTCGATATACGCACCAGCTTCGCGCAGCTTTTCTAGTACCGCTTCCATGATATCGGCGCGGGTATTGCGTAATACCAGCTTGCCTTGCGCCACAGCCGCAGCAATCAGGAAAGTACCGGTTTCGATGCGATCCGGCACAATGGCGTGTTCTGCGCCATGCAGCTCGGCCACACCTTCGATAGTAATGGTATCTGTGCCATGGCCACTGATTTTTGCGCCCATTTTGATTAGGCAATCTGCCAGATCAACCACTTCGGGTTCACGCGCGGCGTTTTCGATAATCGTAATGCCGTCTGCCAGTGTGGCCGCCATCAGCAGATTTTCTGTGCCGGTTACGGTGACCATATCGCAAACAATGCGTGCGCCTTTGAGCTTGCCGCTGGCTTTTACATAGCCGTGCTCAATCACAATGTCTGCACCCATAGCTTGCAGGCCTTTGATGTGCTGATCTACTGGGCGTGCGCCAATGGCGCATCCTCCTGGCAGGGAAACCTGAGCTTCACCAAAGCGAGCTAAAGTAGGCCCAAGTACCAAAATCGATGCGCGCATGGTTTTAACCAGCTCGTAAGGGGCGATCAGGGTGGTGACTTCATTGGCGGTGATTTCGTATTCGTGGACATTATCGGTCATTACCCGCACGCCCATGCCTTGCAGCAGTTTTTGCGTGGTTTTAACGTCAGCTAATTGCGGAACATTGGTCAGGCGCAAAGTGCCTGCAGTCAGTAAGCTAGCGCATAAAATCGGCAGGGCGGCGTTTTTTGCACCAGAAATTGAGATTTCGCCGGAGATTGGGTTGCCACCGATAATTCTTAGTTTGTCCATTTTTCTAACTCAGTTGTTGTCCACTAAAAGCACAAAAGCGTGATTTGTGGTTTTTTGGTCGTTTAGGGTGTGCAGTGTTTGTACACCGATTTCATTAGGGTTGTTATTTAAAGCAATACCAAAGCAGCGCGGCAAGGCCTGCGATCAGCCAAGGTAGATTGGTCAGGGCCGCCAGCTTTTGCGAGCTGTGATCCAGTGGTTTTCTGGCTTCAACGATGGCTTGCTCAAGCTTGGCGCGATTATTTTCAATGGCGTCTAGATTGAAGCGATCCTCTTGGCTCATTGGAATTGCTCTGCCCATTCGTTAGGCGTCAGCGTTTTTTCTAGCGACAGGGCGTGCAATTCACCAGAGTCGAGCTCTGGTTTAACCGATTCTTTAACCAAACGATGGCGGGCTAATAAACCAAGACCTTCAAAGCGAGGGGAGGCAATACGGGCATAAAAGTGATGGCCGTCGCCATTTACTTCAACGGCAGTTGCGGCGAGGCGCTCGGCAAGCAAGGCTTGTACTGATTCGGGAGTCATAGATTGATTAATGCCTTAATTTATAGCCAGATTTGATTAATGCGTAAGCCGCACTTGATAAAACGCTTAGTGAGAGCAGCGCGACAGCAAAAGCATGCCAAGGCGATACATCGCTCACACCAAAGAAGCCGTAGCGGAAACCATCAATCATATAAAAAATTGGGTTCCAGCTCGAGATGCTCTGCCAAAAAGCAGGCAAGCTATGGATGGAATAAAACACGCCAGATAAAAACGTGAGCGGCATGATCAAAAAGTTTTGAAACGCGGCAAGCTGATCGTATTTTTCTGCCCAAATCCCTGCCAGTATGCCAAGCGCGGCCATGAGTGCAGAGCTAGTCAGTGCAAAGGCTAAAATCCATAAAGGATGAGCAAAGGCGGGCAGATTAAACCACATCGTCATCACCAGTACGCCTGCCCCTACCACCAGCCCACGCACCATGGCGGCAAGCAGGTAGGCTAGGAAAAACTCTAGGTGGGATAGCGGTGGTAGCAGTGCAAAAATCAGGCTGCCGGTGACTTTGGATTGAATCAGGCTGGATGAAGAGTTAGCAAAACTATTTTGCAAAATCGACATCATCACTAAGCCAGGAATCAAAAACGCCGTGTATTGCACACCAGGATAAGGCTCTACATGGCTATCAAGTACATGGGCAAAGATCAGCAGATACATCAGTGCAGTGAGCACGGGCGCAGCAACGGTCTGAAAAGCAACTTTCCAAAAGCGCAGTACTTCTTTATAAAACAGCGTGTAAAAGCCTTGCATAATCTCGTCTTGGCGGGTTGGGCATTTGTAAAAAACTATTTAGGAGAAACCTTGTGCATTTGAGCGCCAGAGTTTTGTATAAAACCCAAATCTTGAACCACGGAGGAAAAGGAGGGTAAAGCAAGAGTGTGATAAATATCAGCCACGCTTAGTTTGCAGGTTTTCTCCGTGTAGCTCCGCGTTCTCTGTGTCCTCCGTGGTTCAAGATCTGGGCTTTCAGTCTAAGTATCTGGAAGTCGCGTGGGTACAATATCGTGCCCGCTTTACTGCATCATATCCACAAAAATGGTTTCCAGATCGGCTTTGCCGACTTCGATATCTCTGAGCTGCACGGCGTTATTTCTAAGCTCGCTTAAGATGGCTTCAAGGTCTGTGCAATCTGCTAGTTTTAGCTCAAAGCCGCTGTCTCTTTCGCAAATCAGCAAGGGGGCTAAGGACGCGGGCAGTACGGCAGGCTTAATCTTGATGAACAATTCACGCGCAGCGCCACGGCTCATTAGCGTGTCTTTGTCTTCTAGTGAAATGAGTTCACCTTTTTTGAGCATGGCGATGCGATTGCACAGTGTTTCGGCTTCTTCTAAATAATGCGTAGTCAGCACAATGGTGTGGCCGTCTTTATTGAGGCGGCGGATAAAATCCCAGAGTGTTTTACGCAGCTCAACGTCAACGCCTGCCGTTGGCTCGTCTAATACAATCACTGGTGGACGATGCACTAAGGCCTGCGCCACCATCACTCGGCGCTTCATACCACCAGAGAGCGCACGCATATTGCTGTTGGCTTTATCGGTAAGGCCTAAATGGTGGAGGATCTCATCAATCCAAGCATGATTATTTCTGAGACCAAAATAGCCAGACTGAAACGTCAGTGTTTCACGCACGGTAAAAAAGGGATCGAATACCAACTCTTGCGGCACAATTCCGACGGCGCGGCGTGCTTCGCGGTAGTCTTTTTGTACATCAAAGCCCATCACCGAGATCTGCCCCGATGTTGGGCGGGAAAGCCCTGCTAGAGCAGAGATCAGTGTGGTTTTGCCTGCACCATTAGGGCCGAGTAGCGCAAAAAAATCACCCTGCTCTACCGTGAAACTCACCCCTTTTAAGGCGTGGAAATCACCGTATTGCTTGGCTACGGCATCAAAAACGATAGCGCTCAAGGAGCTACTCCAACTGCGGCACTGGCTGGTGCGCTGGCTGGTGCACTTGCATTGGGTGCTTTAGCTGCATCCATAGCATCCAACTCTGCATCCGTTGGGCCTAATTGCAGTGGTTGAGGTGGCGCGCCATCCCATACACGGTAATAACGCCGCTGTAGGTAGGAGTCACGCAAAAAAGCATATGGATCTGCTTGGGCATCGATCATTGGATCTAAAGGCAGCAGTTGGCGGCGTTGTTCTACGCCCCAAGCGCCATAGCGGGCAATTTGTGTGCCAAAGTCTTGCGTGCCATTCCAAATATCTAAAGGATCGGCAAAGAGGCGTACAGCAAGGTCACTGCTATCGCGCAGGGTGGTTGGGCCACGTAGTGGGATCATTAAATAAAGGCCGGAACCCATTCCCCAGCTACCTAAGGCTTGGCCGATATCTTCATCGCTTTTTTTCAGCCCCATATCACTGGCCCAATCGACTAAGCCAAACATGCCCAAGGTGCTGTTGATGGCGACTCGGCCTAAGCTATGACCAGCCTCAGAGCCTTTTCCTTGTAATAAAGCACCAAAGGAGGCGAAAAAGTCATCAATATTGGCGAAGAAATTGCTCGCGCCTTGTTTGATAGGGCCTGGTGAATATTTCTCGTGTGCTTCAGCAGCAGGTTTGAGAACCGCTTTATCAACCGCATTATTGAAGGCGAAAATGCCACGATTGACCGGCTCGATAGGATCGTAGTTATTCTGTGGCGTCGCACATGCGCCAAGTAAGAGAGCAAATAGGGGGAGAAGGCGGCGCATGTGTGTGTTTATTCAGTGATTAAGGTCGATATTCTAGGCTGATTTGGCCTGTTGCGGGCCGATAAATTATTATCTGCCCGCTGGATAAGCAGAACACAGCACTGCCCACAAAATATCGACCATTATTGCTAGCCGTTTTTTGCTGCACAGGCTGAATCCGGCGTATTACTCTGTGGTTTAAGACTGCTATTTCAAGGGCAGTATTGTGCTTACACCATAGAGGCGAATCAGCCCAGCTAGGCCTTCAGTCAGCTCTGAGAAGCATAGCTCGGCCCCCTGCTTACGTGCATTACGCAGCCAGTGCAGTAGTACCGCCACTGCGGAGGAATCTGCTGCACTTATTTGGCTAAGATTTACTTCCAGTAGCTCGCCTTGGCTGAGCGTTGGCAAGGTGGTCAGCTGTGCTGCGGCCGTGTCTAAAGTGAGCTTGCCACTGGCTTGAAACACTTTCATTTACTTGCGCTACGCTGTGCGTTATTGCGATCAGAGAGCTGCTTGATTAAGCCATCAATGCCGTCTTTGCGGATGATCGTATTAAATTGATTACGGTTGTTATTGATAAAGCTAATGCCATCTACGGCAATATCGTAGGTTTTCCAGCCAGCATCGGTTTTTTCAAAGCTAAAATCGAGTGGGATCGGTTTTTGCCCTGGTAGGCTAACTTCGGTACGCACGGCCATTTCGCTTGCATCGTTGCCTGGGCGAGTGCCTTTTACATCCACTTGAGCATTTTTATAAATAGAAAGTGCGGATAGGTAAGTGCGCACTAGCATGGTTCTAAATTCGCGGGTTAAGGCTTGCTGCTGCTCTGGTGTGGCTGTTTTCCAGTAACGGCCAACGGCCAGCATGGTCATACGATTGTAATCGGCCAAAGGGGCAACGCGTGCATCAACAAGATCGCGTGCTTTAAGGGGCTCTTTATCATTTTTTTTAATGATATCAAGCACATCGCGGCTCACATTTTTAACGATGACTTCAGGTGCTTCAATTGCTGCAGCTAAGCTACAGGTGGCGATAAAACCCATTGAGAGGGCAAGGATCCATTTTTTCATTATTTTTGCTCCGATTTTTGTTCACCAGCGGTTTCTGCTTTGTTAAACAGTACACGACTAATTAATTGCTCCAGCACGATCGCTGAAGAGGTAATGGTAAAGCTGTTGCCATCGGCAAGCATTTTGCTATCTGCACCCGAGGTCACACCAATATATTGCTCACCCAAGAGGCCAGAGGTCAGGATTTCTGCTGAAGCATCTTTACTAAAATGATAGCGGCTATCCATATCTAGCTTCACCCTTGCGACGTAACGCTCTGTATCTAGAGTGATACTACTCACACGGCCTACTAAAACCCCGGCACTTTTCACTGGCGCACGCACTTTCAGGCCACCCACATTTTCAAAATTTGCAATTAGCTCATAGCTATTCGATGCCGGCAGTGTGGTTTGGCTGCTGACACGTAAAGATAAAAACAGTAAGGCGGCAATGCCTGCAGCGGCAAATAGGCCTACCCAAAAATCAATCATGCCTCGTTTCATTCTTTAAAAACCCCTTAATCTGACACGTAACGACAACTGACACATCATGAAAAAACCTAAGCTTGCTGCTTTAGATGCCTCTAAACATAAAGGCCGTGAGTACAAAATCCAGTGCCAGAATCACCAGCGAGCTTGTCACCACGGTACGGGTGGTGGCTCCTGATACGCCTTCGGCGGTGGGCGGTGCGTCGTAGCCTTCAAAAACGGCGATCAGTGAGATGGCAACACCAAACACCACACTCTTTATCACGCCATTGATGACGTCTTGACGAAAATCAACGGCGCTTTGCATTTGCGACCAAAAAGCGCCTTCATCTAAGCCCAGCAGTTTTACGCCGACTAAATAACCACCAAAAATCCCCATCGCGCTAAACATAGCCGCCAGTAGCGGCATAGAAATTACGCCACCCCAAAAGCGCGGAGCAACGACACGGGCAATTGGGTTAACCGCCATCATTTCCATGGCGGCTAATTGCTCGGTGGCTTTCATTAGGCCGATTTCTGCGGTAATGGCAGAACCTGCTCGGCTGGCAAACAGTAAGGCTCCAACCACGGGGCCAAGCTCACGAACTAAGGACAGTGCAACTAAAATACCTAAGGATTCGGTAGCACCAAAGCGCTGCAGCGTGTCGTAGCCTTGCAGGGCTAACACCATGCCAACAAATAAGCCCGATACCCCAATAATCAATACCGACAGCACACCTGCAAACCAAATTTCACGCATTGTAAGCTGAAAGCGGATCAGCGAGGTAGGAGAATGACGCAGAATAGCCAGCATAAAGCGGCAGGCAAAGCCCAGTTTGATGATGACGTTGCTAAATGGTCGGCCTAATGCTGAAAGGGCTTTAAATAAAAAATTAGGCAAGGCGCGGCTCCAGACCAAGATCCGTAGCATAAGGCACGGCGGGTTTGTGGAAAGGCACAGGGCCGTCGGTTTCACCATTAATAAACTGTTTTACAAAGGGGTGAGTTGAGGCGCGAACCTGCTCTGGCGTGCCTTCTGCCACAATTTTGCCGTCGGCTAAAAAGTAGACATAGTCGACAATCGAAAGCGATTCTTCTACATCGTGGGTCACAATCACCGATGCCGTGCCCAGTGCATCGTTTAAATCTCGAATAAGTTTGCCGATTGTGGCCAATGAGATTGGGTCTAGCCCTGTAAATGGCTCGTCGTACAGCATCACCGCAGGGTCTAGCGCAATGGCGCGGGCTAGCGCCACGCGGCGTGCCATCCCACCGGATAATTCGGAGGGCATCTGCTCGCTGACACCACGCAGGCCAACCGCGTTTAGCTTCATCAGCACTAAATCGTGGATCATCGTTTCGGGCAGATTGCTGCGTTCTCTCAGTGGAAAGGCCACATTATCGAAGACGGATAAATCGGTAAATAAAGCGCCAAATTGAAACAACAAGCCAAGCTTTTCGCGCATCTTGTAGAGGCGAGCTTCATTCATACTGCCAACATCGTCACCCGCAACATTGAGCTTGCCAAGGTCTGGACGAATTTGCCCGCCAATGAGTTTGAGGAGCGTGGTTTTGCCTGAGCCAGATCCACCCATAATGGCGACCACTTGCCCACGCTTAATGCTAAGGGATACGTCGGTGAGCACCGCCCGTTCGCCGTAGGCAAAGCTTACATTCTCAAATTGCACCAGAGGCATTTCGCAAGATACTCCTGACATAAAGAGCGCTATTGTAGGTTGCTCTGTCTTAATCAGATAGATGAACTTTGTATGAAATGGTACGGAATTATTGCCATGCAGCAAAGGTAGTAATAGGTGGGAGTTGATAATTTGCTGTGATGACAAGCTTGTAGCGGTTCTTTATTGCATTTGCTTCTAATGTTTTTAGCTAAAAAGTGCGTATAAAAAAGCCCTAAATACAACACTTAAATTTGGCTCGTTTGCTATCGCTGCAATATCTAGCACTTAGCTTGCGGTCTGCTTTATTTGGGCAATACTGTCTGCACCCTGCCAGTTCACTGTTTGTTTTAAGCAATTCGCGTACTAGTATGAAAGCCAGTGTTCATATTCTGGCAGGATTACTTATGTACTTAGAGCACTTTGGCTTAAATGAACCCCCTTTTAGAATTACACCGCACCCAGAGTTTTTCTTTGCGGGTGCTGAGCGTGGCGCAACTCTAGACGCGCTTATTTATGCCGTACTGGCAGGGGAAGGTTTAGTCAAAGTGGTAGGTGAGGTGGGTAGTGGTAAAACGATGCTATGTCGCGTTTTAGTTGAGCGCTTACCTGCCAATATTGATAGTGTTTACATCGCTAATCCGGCCATGAAACCGGATGAGTTGATGTTGATGATTGCAGATGATCTAGGTTTGGCCAGCGATGCAACGCATACCAGCGCTAAAGTCAGAGATTTGCAAGCCGCCTTACTAGAGCGCTTTGCCGCTGGGCGGCAAGTGGTGATTTTGATTGATGAAGCACACGCTATGCCAACTGCCAGTTTAGAGGCGGTTAGGCTGCTGTCTAATTTAGATCATGGCCATCATAAATTATTGCAAATTGTATTATTTGGCCAGCCAGAATTAGATAGCCGTTTAGCGCAGCAAGATTTACGTCAATTACGCGAACGCGTGACCCATGCTTTTCAGCTTGCGCCATTAAAAAGTGATGATATTGAAGCCTATATAGAGTTTAGGATGCGGGCTGCGGGCTATCGTGGGCCTGAGCTATTTCAAACTCAGGCGCTTAAGCAAATTTATATTGAATCAGAAGGTTTAACTCGGCGAATTAATATTTTGGCAGACAAATCGTTAATGGCCGCATTTAGCCGTGGCGAGCATTTAGTGAATGCGCAGCATGTAAAAGCTGCAATTAAAGACAGTGGTTTTAAATCGCTTAAAAAAAGGCCCATGATGGCGTGGGTGCTCTTTATGGGCGTATTAGCCGGGGGAGTTGGGGCGAGTTTAATTCAGCAGCCAAATATAAAAATGGCCTCCGCTCCACTGGCAGCCCCAGCGCCTTTGCAATCAGCTAGCTCGGCTGAAGTGTTTATACCTAGTATTAAATTAACAGAGCTATTAAAAAATAAAATAGCTCAATCAAGGTACAAATTTAATCATGCAGAGGCAAATCATATTGCCATCATGCTATTAGTGACTGATCGTGAGCATAGCGAAGATTTAGAAAAATACTTTATGCAAATTAGCCAGTTACTGCCAAAAGATCAATTGCTTATTTATCCGGCAGAAATACGCGGTAAGAAAGGTTGGGGTTTAGTCTATGGTTTATTTACAGATAAAGCTAGTGCACAAGTAGCCATGCTAGCTTTACCAGATCGATTAAAGAAAAATAAACCCATTTTGCGTACCGTAGCAGGAATGCGTGATGAATTGTGGAATTTATAGCTTAAGCTTTGCAGATTAATTATCTGCTTTATTTGATCTGTGGTATTTGCATGAGTACTCATCAATGCGGTGGCAAATTCTTATTCTGCTGTTATTACTTAGTGCATGCGCTAATCAAACGGGCTTGCAAGTTGAAAGCGGGCGGCATTTAGAATCAAAACCCGTAACCAGTAATATACCTAAACCAATATCAGGTACGCCTATTTTAGCTAAGCCACAAGCTGTAGCTAAGACGGCTACTTATAGTGTGGTGGTACACAATGTGCCGGTGGCTGAAATACTATTTGCCTTAGGGCGCGATGCTAAAATTAATGTAGATGTGCATTCAGGGGTCAGCGGCAATGTAACCTTGAATGCTATTAATCAAACGCTGCCGCAAATTTTAGAGCGAATGAGCCGGCAAGTGGATTTGCGCTGGGAGTTAGAAAATGGTGTTTTGATTATTACTCCAGATATCCCTTACTTTAAAATATATAAGATGAATTATTTTAATTTATCTAGAAATGTAAAATCTAATGTTACCTTGGCTAATTCGGTAAGTAGTGGGAGCAGTGGTTCTGGTTCTGGTAATAGCTCAAGCACGCAAATTGATATGGTGGCCGAGCATCAATTGTGGAAGCAAATAGAGGCAAATTTAAAAGATCTTTTAAATGTGGCAAAAAATGATGCACAGTCTAATGGATCACAGCTTGGAAGTATTGTGCAGGAGAAAAGTGCGATCGCCGTAAAAACCAATAGCTCTGCGGATAAAAAAGAAGTGGTGCAAACGGCCGCAGAAGCAGCAAAAGCCGCCAAAGACGTTGCGCAGACAAATAAAATAAACGCAGAAACAGAAAAATTAAAAGCAGGTGAATCACAGCCCATCAATAAAATTACTAGCCCTGTGGTCATTAATAATAGTCGCCTTGTGATTATGAATCCAGAAACAGGAATTATCACCATAAAGGCCAGCCAAGCTGAGCATGTAAAAGTAGCCGAATATTTAAGCGCTATTCAGGGAGGCGCATTGCGGCAGGTTTTGATTGAGGCAACAATTGTAGAGGTATTGCTTTCTGACCAATATCAAGCCGGTGTGGATTGGAGCCGAATTGGCACCACTGAAAATCAATTGAATTTCACTCAATCTAATGTTGCTAGTAATATGGCTACGCCACCCTTTAGTCTCTTGAGTTACGCTAAAACAGGGGGGGTATTTAATGGCACGTTTAATTTTACTATAAAGATGTTAGAGCAATTTGGTCGTACCCGCGTGTTATCTAGCCCTAAAATAATGGCGCTGAATAATCAAACGGCGGTGATGAAGGTAGTAGAAGAACAGGTTTATTTTACAATTAAAGTAACGCCACCTGTGATTACCGATGGCAAACCAACCACTCAAGCTACCTATGACAGCGAATTACACACCGTGCCGATTGGCTTGGTGATGCAGGTTACGCCGCAAATATCTGAAGACGGCCAAATTGCCTTAAATGTGAGGCCAACTATTACTAATATTAATTCTTTTGTGGAAGACCCTGCGGTTGCTATTTTGGCCGCCAGTAGCTCATCGCCAATTAAAAGCTTAGTACCTATTTTGCAAGTCAGAGAATTTGATTCAACATTAAAAGTGGCCAGTGGGCAGGTGGCTATTTTAGGTGGATTAATTCAAGACTCTTTAAATAATGATAGACAGGGATTGCCAGGTGTTTCGCGTTTGCCCTATATAGGCGATTTATTTAGCTATCGGAACGATAAAGTTAAAAAAATTGAATTGGTGATATTTCTGCGGCCAGTTTTAATTAAAGATGCCAGCACGCAGGGTGATTTAAAAGATTATCAGCAGTTTTTGCCTAATGATCAATTTTTTAAAGGCAGTATGGATCATGATTTATCGGCATTTCAGTCGGGCAGTACGCCGTTAGAGTCATTGCCATGAGTTTATTACTGCAGGCACTTAAAAAAGCGGAAGAGGCTAAACGCTTACGCGAAGCTGCCGCTCTGGAAGGGGGGCCACAGTATGAAGAGGCCGTGGCTGCCAGCCAGCCAGTGGCCGCAGCGCTTAGCTTAAGTGAGCTAGCCTTGGAGCTGGAGCCCCCGATTGAGTCGCCGCATGACTTGAGCCCACCGGCTAGTGAGGTAACAACAGCACCATTGCCGATAGAGGCCAGCCCACCGGTAGAAGAATGGCAGTTTGTGCCACTGCCCTTGCTTGAAGAGGCGGTGCTTGAGGCCAAATCAAACCCTGTTATCCCTTCGCCTGAGCCCTTAATAACCGCAGAGCCTACAGCTTCTGCTGCAGAGATTCCTCCTCCAATCGAGGACGATTTAACTTGGCTAAAGCAAGCCTCAGCAGCCTCTGTTCCAGCTCCCCTTCCCCCAGTTACACCCGTGCAGCCAGCAGAGCCTATGCTTGCGCCAACATTAACGCCTACTCCGCCTGCGCCTTTTGCAAAGCCCTTAGTTAAAGCGGCTTCACGCTCCAAAATCCTGCCTTGGCTAGTGCTAGCAGGGGTGTTGATTGCGGGGGGTATGGGGGGATATTTTTGGTGGCAATATCAATCCTTAATGGTTACGCAAGCACCTGCTGTTGCCGCTGCGGCGGTGGAGGTTGCGTCGCCGCCAGCTGCGTCAGCGCCCATTGTTTTATCGCCACCCCCATCGCCTGTTACTCCAGAGCTGAATGAGCCTGCCGTGGTGGTGAAAGTACCCGCACAGATTGTGCCTACATCAATACCGCGCCAATTCAAGAACGATGCAGCCAGTGTAAAAGAGCGCTCTGGTGGGCCTGGTGGGCCTGATGGGGCGGGTGTGCGCTTTGATCCACAAAATAATGAGGCAACGGTGCCGCTGCCGCTGATGATGGCCTACCGCGCCTTTCAAGAAGGGGATTACCGCCGTGCAGAGGAGGCATATCGGCAGATGCTGCAGCTTGATGGTCGAAATAGGGACGCTTTATTAGGCATGGCGGTGTTGGCGGTGAAGCGGGGCGCGGGCAGTGAGGCAGCACAGTTTTATCGGCAAGTCTTGGCGCTTAATCCGCGGGATGAGGCCGCTCAAGCGGGCTTGTATGCGCTCACACCAAGCAGCGAAGGCTCAGAAGCGGGCTTACGCCAATTAGCCAGCCAGCAATCAGGAGCCGCGTTTGCCTTGGCTAATCTTTACGCAGGGCAAGGCCGCTGGAGCGAGGCGCAGAGCGCGTATTTTCAAGCTTTGTCTTTGGATAGCAATAATGCCGATTACGCCTTTAATTTGGCGATTAGCCTAGAGCATTTACAAGAGAATAAAACCGCTGCTAGGTATTACCGCCAAGCCTTGGCAGGGCGAGGCTCTTTTGATCGGGCGGTTGCCGAAGCCAGATTAAAGGAGCTGGAGTTGCCATGAACGCGCCAGTCAGAAAACTGCCGCTGGGCGAGTTGCTGGTTTCTAAAGGCCTGCTCTCAGAAGATCAGCTACGCATTACTTTGTTTGAGCAGCGCCGTAGCGGTGTGCCCTTAGGTAAGCTGATGGTGTCGCTGGGCTTTATTTCTGAAGGTATTCTGCGCGATGCGCTTTCAGAAAACCTAGGCCAAATCAGCGTTGATTTATCCAAAATATTGGCGGATACACAGGCGATTAAGCTCATCCCCAAGGATGTGGCCAAGCGGCATATGCTGCTGCCAGTATCGCTAGATTTGGAGCGCAATAAGCTGACGCTGGCGATGTCTAATCCCAATAATCTGGTGGCGCTCGATCAGGTGCGCATGCTGCTGAAAGACAAGTACGAGCTGGAAACACTGCTTGCAGCAGAATCTGATTTAAACCATGCCATCGATCAGTACTATGGTTTTGAGCTGTCTATTGATGGCATTTTGAATGAGATTGAAACCGGTGTGATCGACTACGCCAGCTTGCAAAACGCCGAGGCGGAGTACAACCAGCCGGTAGTGCGGCTGATTGATGCGCTGCTGGCCGATGCCTGCACGCGCGGCGCGTCGGATATCCACTTTGAGCCTGAATCGTCGTTTGTGCGGATTCGCTATCGGATTGATGGCGTACTGCGGCAGATTCGCGCCCTGCACAAAACCTATTGGCCGGCGATGGTGGTGCGGCTAAAGGTGATGAGCAATATGAATATCGCCGAAACCCGCTCGCCACAAGATGGCCGCATCTCGCTCACCCTTGCGGGCCGCCCGCTGGATTTTCGGGTGGCAGCGCAGCCCACTACTTGGGGCGAGAATGTGGTTTTGCGGATTTTGGATCGGCAAAAAGGCTTGGTAAAACTAGATAAACTGGGGCTAAGCAAAGAAAACCTCTACCTTTTGCAGCTGATGATTGCTAGGCCGGAAGGGATTATTCTGGTGACTGGCCCCACTGGCTCTGGCAAAACCACCACCCTCTATTCAATCTTAAGCAGCGTGAATACCGAAGCCGTCAATATTATGACGCTGGAAGACCCCGTGGAATACCCGATTCCCATGCTGCGGCAAACCTCGGTGAACGAAGCGGCCAAAATGGATTTTGTAAACGGTATTCGCTCGATGATGCGGCAAGACCCAGACATCATCCTGCTGGGCGAAATCCGCGATCGCGATACTGCCGATATGGCGTTTCGCGCCGCCATGACCGGCCACCAGGTTTACTCCACCTTACACACCAATTCCGCCATCGGCTCGATTCCGCGCTTGCTGGATATTGGCGTGCTGCCCGATGTGTTGGCGGGCAATATTATCGGCATTATCGCCCAGCGCTTAGCCCGAAAATTATGCCCGCTTTGCCGTGAGCCTTATCAGCCAGATGACTTTGAACGGCGCTTACTTGGCGTGGCTGAAGAGGTGGGAGAGCTGACAATTTATCGCCCAGCAGGCTGCCCCAAGTGCGATCACCAAGGCTACAAGGGCCGGATTACGGTGATGGAAGTTTTAAAAATGAGCGTAGAGCTGGATGAGCTGATCGCCAGACGTGCCACTCGGCTAGAGATGAAAAAAGCTGCCGAAGTACAGGGCTTTAAAACCATGGCTGACGACGCATGCCGCCACGTCATTGACGGCATGACCTCGCTGGCCGAGATTTCCCGCGTGATCGATCTGACCGACCGAGTGGGCTAAGTTGAATAAGGAGGATAGCAATGTATGTACGCGAACATATCTCACGAGTGATTGATGGCAAAACCTATAACACCCGCACCGCCTTAAATTGCCATATGCATACCGAATCGAAAGACGATCAGGGTGTCCCTTATATCATTGATCTTTATCGTACCAAAAAAGATCAATATTTTTTGGTTGAGCACAATATTCCTCATCCCTATATGGAAAAGGAAAAAGCTGCTGCGGTAGATGTGCTGACACCCATCTCGCTAGAGCAGGCCGAGGAGTGGGTCGAAAAATATTGTCCTTGGCGCAAGGAAAAAATTTTTTCGACCAATAGCGAGGCAAACCTCACTACTTTAACGCTGCGGATCGACAAAATGACCAAGGCGCAACTGGTAGCGCAAGCCACCAAACATAATTTAACGCTCAACGCCTACTGCTTGCTGAAGCTAGAAAAAATACTTTATGAAAAAGACGTTCCACGCGGAGGCGGAGGTATTTTTCTAGAGCGTGGTTTGAATTTGCGTGATTAGGCCTGCAACCATTCTATGGGCGCTGGCTAAACCCTCTTTGTAGGGGTTGATTGCGAGCAAATAAGGGAATCAGATGCAGTTTATCTATCGTGCTGTAGATAGCACTGGCTTAATAAAAAAGGGTAAGTCAGAAGCTAATAACCTAGCAGATTTAGAGCTGCGTCTAGAGCGCTTGGGCCTCAGCCTTATTCACGCTAGTGAGGCCTCTGTTGGCGGTGTTTTGGGGGGTAAAAAAGTAGATCGGCGGGAGTTGATTACGTTTACTTTTCATATGGAGCAGCTAACACGGGCAGGGGTGTCTATTTTGGAAGGGCTATCTGATTTGCGGGATAGCTTAGAAGAGCCGCACTTTCGTGCTGTGATTGCCCATTTAATTGAAGATATCGAAGGGGGTCGCCAGTTTTCACAGGCTTTGGCGGCGCATCCACAAGTGTTTGATGCTATTTATGTGAATTTAATTAAGGCAGGCGAAGCCAGCGGTAAATTACCTGAAGTATTACTTAATTTAACCGATTCATTAAAGTGGCAAGATGAGTTGGTTTCTCAAACTAAAAAAATAATTATGTATCCAGCTTTTGTGGGGGTGTTGGTGCTGGGAGTCATTACTTTTTTAATGATTTACCTTGTCCCTCAATTGGTTTCTTTTGTGGCCGCAATGTCGCAAACGCTGCCATTAAATACCAGAATATTGATTGCTATTTCAAATGTGTTTATTAATTATTGGTGGGCGATATTTAGTACGCCCATAATTTTATTTTTTGCGATTCGTTTTCGCCTGCGCCACGATGAAAAATTTAGGCATCAATTTGATGGATGGAAATTATCAATTAAGCCATTTGGCCCTATTTTGCATAAAATTATTTTAGCGCGTTTTGCTAATTTTTTTGCACTGATGTATGCGGCGGGCATTCCTATTTTGGATTGTATTAAAATTTCAGAAGGGATTGTTAGCAATAGCGTCGTAGCCGAATCTTTACAACGTATTCAGGCGCAGATTCGTGAAGGGCAAGGGGTGACGGCGAGTTTTAGCCAGGAAAAAATGTTCCCTCCCTTGGTGTTGCGCATGTTAAAAGTGGGCGAGGGCACAGGGCAGCTAGACCATGCTCTGCTGAATATCTCCTATTTTTATAACCGTGATGTCAAAGAATCCATTGAGCGTGTGCAAGCCCTCGTTGAGCCTTCTCTTACCGTGGTATTGGGGCTGATTTTGGCGTGGATTATGTCCTCAGTGCTGGGACCGATATTCGATACAATTAGCAAAATACGATGAGCTATATTCACCGCACCCTTTTATTATCGAATACACAGCTGATTGCCTTGTATATAGAGCAAGAGCAATTAGTTGAAGAGGCTTGTTTTGGTTTAGATAATATGGGTAAAGAAGCATTTTTAATTTATTTAGAGCAGCGAAAAGAGTTTGTTTTTAGTTTATTAGTGGATGTAGTGGAAGAAGACTTTCAATTAGAATCTATTCCCCATTTAGGCAAAAAAGATCGCCATGCCTTATTGATGCGCCGCGTAGAGCAAAGCTACCGTACCACGCCTTATCGCCGCTTTATTGTGCAAAAAGAAGCTAAAAAAGGCGAGCAAGACCAAGTACTACTATCGGCCTTAAGCGCGGCTGCGCCGATTGATGCGGTGGTTAATGCCATATTAGAAAAAAAAGTAGTGTTACAAGGGATTTACTCGGCGGCGTTATTGGTTGGGGAAATGATGCATCGCTCGGGATTGGGGCTTGCGCATTATTTGTTGATTTCATTTAGCGCTGATGGCGGTATGCGGCAGACGTATTTATCGGCCGAAGGGCTTAAATTTAGCCGCGTGAGTAGCTTGCCGGAAGGGATAGATTTGCAAGATGTGGCGCGTATGGCCGAGGTGATTGTGCTTGAGTCTTTACGCGCTAGGCAATATTTATCAACCTTACGCTTGCTGGGCCGAGACGACAAAGTGCAATTGGCCGTGGTGGCACCCAATGGTTTAGATTGCCAAGCGGCTATCAGCCAGCGTTTGCAAACCAGTGGAGATGCTGGGCATTTTACGATTAGTGATGTGCCGCTGGGCTTATTAGCACAAAAACTGCGGCTCCCCGCTGGCGATTCGCTGCTGAGCATTTTATGTAGCTGGCTGATGCTGCGGCCACCTGCTAATCACTATGGGCAAGTCAAGCATTTAATCCACGCCAATTGGCAAAAATGGGGGCGGATGCTGCGTTATGGCGCGTTTTCAGGCTTGTTTTTTGTGCTGATTTGGAGCGGATTGGCGATGCAAGAGGCAAGCGATGTGCAGGCCTCGATTAACCAATCCTTGAAAAAAACCGCGCAAATTGATGAGCGTTTACGTCGATTTAGCCGTTTGCTTAAGCAAAGCAATGCCAGTGATCCTGCTGCTATGAAAGGCGTGCATGAGCTATATAACCAGCAGTTGCTAACTTGGCCTGATATCGAGCTAACGCTGCAGCAAGTCAGCCAAGTTTTGCTGGAATTTCCTGAATTAAGCTTAGATGAGCTGCGTTGGCGCTCTGGCCGCTCACCGGTAGAGCCTGCTGCTGAAGCCTCGGCTGTGGCCACTCAGCAGCCCGTTGTGTTGGAGCTACAAGGGCGGGTTGAGCCGTTTTCACAGCAGTATCGGCAAGCTTTAAACAGTGTCAATCGCCTTAGTAGCCGCTTATCTACCTTACCCAATGTAAAAGTGGATACGTTGCAATTGCCTTTAAATATCAGCTCCACAGCCAAAGTAGAGGGGCAGGTGCTGGCTACTAGGGATGATGAGAAGCGGGTTGATTTTGTGCTGCGCTTAAGCTGGGAGCCAAAAGCACCATGAAAATAGCTGGGCAAGCTTGGCAATTTATTCGCCACGATTTAATCCTAAGTGGCGCAGCGCTGGTCTGTGCGCTGCTGTTTATTGGCCTTGCACAAACGTATTTAGGCTATATGCAAGCCGAGCAGCTGGTTTTGCGCAGCCATTTGCAAAGCTTAACCCTGCAAGCCGATGCCCAAGAAACAGCGTGGAATAATGCCGTGCAATATGGTGCACTTTATCAGCGCTTAAGCCGACAAGGCATTATCAATGTGGAGCATCGCCTAGATTGGATTGAATACTTAACTGAATTAAATCGTGAAGTGCCGCAATTAAAGATTGCTTTTCGGCTGGAGCCGCAGCGTCCTTTAAGTGCGGCGGTGGAAAATGTGCAGCTTTACGGCAGCAAAATGCAATTGAACTTTGAGATTAAAAATGAAGAGGTATTTTCAGATGTCCTAGCAGGGTTGCAGCAGCTGGCTGGCTGGCCAGCTCCAGAGCAATGCGTTTTAGCCCGTAGTGAAGAGGCTAGAATAAAAGTGGCGTGCGATATTGAATGGCTGAGTATCGGCCCCATTGCTCAGCCCGTGGCGGAGGTGGCGCAATGAAATACGGCTTCTTGTTGATGTTGTTGTTTCCTTGCCTTGTGGCGCAAGCAGATTGGGGCAAGTTATTTTTTAGCCCTGCTGAGCGTGCCTTATCAAGAGGCGATGGTAGGCCGCAGGCAGAAGCATCTGCGGTGGTTGATACGTTTAGATTAGATGGTGAAATAACGCGTAATGGTAAAAAGCTACGCTGGGTGAATGGCGAGCTTAGCCGCGTTCCGCTCCCCTCTGGGCTGAAAGTTGGCCAAACGCTGACGCGGGAAACGGGTGCGAAGCGCGATGTCTATCAGCCGCCGCAGGAATAAGCATGCAGCGCGTATTTAATCAGCGTGGTGCGATTGCCTTGATGCTGCTTATGGTGGTGGGGCTAGGTATTGCCGCTGCGGTTTTATCGCGCTTTAGCCATCATATTTTTGAGCTACGGCGTGAGCAGCAAACGCTCAATGCCTTGCAGCAAGCTAAGCAAATTTTGCTGGCCGATGCCTTGGCAAAGCGCGGAGGTGCTCTGGTTCGCCCTGGTGAATTTTATTGCCCAGATCGTAATGTGCAAGGTGAGGCGGGCTATGGGCAGAGTGGCTTAGGCTTAGCCACGCCATCTTGCCCTAGTAATCAGCCCGCTACCCATATCGGCAGAATTCCTTGGGCGACTTACCATGCCGAAGAATTACGCGATAGCTCGGGCGAGCCTTTATGGATGGCGGTGGCCGATGGTTTTCAAGAAAGAATAACGCTGCCGCTTAATAGCGATACCGCTCCCCAAGCGCCTAATCCTTGGTTTCTTGCTGCCGCCAATAGCGGTGCGCAGGCTTTGTCTAGTGCGAGTGATCCTATTGTGGTGGTGATTCTAGCCCCCGGCCCCGCGCTAGCAGGGCAAAACCGCAGCACCGCGGCTCAACAGCGTAATCCCAGTAATTATTTTGAATGTAACCGGCAAACGGTTGGTGGTGCTTGCCTTGGGGCACCCAATAACTATGCCAATAATAGCGCCACACTAGGTCGTTTTTTAGATGGCCCTCGCCTAGATAGCAGCGGCAACCCAACACTGAACGATAGAGTTCTCACTATTCGGCGCAGCGAATTAATCGGGCCATTAGAGCAAAGAGCGGCCAAGGAATACCAGCAGCTATTCGATTTATGGGCTAGGCAGGTGGGCAGCAAACGGCTATTGCCCATCCCCAGTAATCCACTCGATGTGGGCTTGCCTTTCCCCGCCAAACCAGATGACGTGGGCTGCACGCAAACGGGAGCGGTTAGCTTGCTGCCATCGGCTTGTGCGCCTAATCCCGCCATTTGCCGAGGCCGTCCACCTAGATCGGTTGAGCTAACAGGTGTGGGCTTAGCGGCTTCACCTTTGTATTTGGTGAATCCCATTAATATGCCCGCTAGCATCGCTAGTTTGGCCAACTGGCAAAGCTTGCTGCTTGAATACGATTGGCTGTATCGCAACCGCTGGGAGCAAGTGTTTTTTTATGCGCTAGCCAATACGCCAAGCTGCGCTTTGCCCGCTATGCAATTACTCAATATGCAGTTGCCTAGCGATATGGCAGGGGTAGAGGCGGTATTGATGAGTGCAGGCGTGGCGCAAACGGGGCAGCTACGCAGCACGGTTTTAGAAAGAGCTAGCCTAAGTAATTACCTAGATTTGGCGACCAGCGCTATTGCACCACCGCCCTTTGTGAGCAGCATTAACCGCAGCGCTTGGGATTTACTACCGCTACCAAGCAACCGCTATGCCAAGATGCAGGCTACGGATGTGGGTAATGATGCTTTGTATTATCGCTATACCTCTAGCGCACTTCCCGCCACATCCAAATGGCTATATGCCCCAAAGGATAGACCATGAAGCAGAGTGGCTTTACTCTGGCCGAAATTGCCATTGTGTTGGTGATTGTTGGCATTATGCTGGCGGGTGGGCTGGGAGCCTTTAAGGCGCAAACTGACGCGCAGCGCAGCAATGAGGGCCGTGCGCAATTGGCTGAGATTAAAGAATCTTTACTAGGCTTTGCCGTACAAAATGGCCATCTGCCTTGCCCTGCAAACCCTGCCCTGACGACCTTTGTGGAGGATCGCGCGGCTAACGGTACGTGCAACCGTGCTCAAGGCCGCGTTCCTGGTGCAAGCCTAGGTCTCGCCAAATCAACTGATCCCTATGGCCAGCCGTTTACTTATCGGGTGAGCACCGACTTTGCCGATAATGGCCCCGCCTCAGCTCCCCCGCTGATTACGGATAGCAATCAAACCTTGGGAGGATGCCCGGTTGGTAGTGCGGCTGCGGCTGGCATCAGTTTTATGCTTTGTTCACGCGGGGATATTTCTGTTTTACCAACCTCAGGTGCAGCAACGCCATTGGCTTCACAGCTGGTGGCGGTGATCGTGATGCATTTTCGCCACGGCCCACCTAATGCAGGTGCGGGATCGGTGGATGAGCAAGAAAACACCAGTATCAACACCACCTTTATTAGTAAATTACGCGTCGATGATAATCCGGCCACGCCAGTGGATGAAGAATACGACGATATAACAGACTGGATCAGCCCCTCCATCTTGATTGCAAAAATGCTGGCGGCAGGTAAGTTGCCTTAATGGGTGAAGCATAAAAAACCCCACAGCGCGCTGTGGGGTTTTTCTTAGGGCTAAGCGCTTTAAGCAACTTGGCCGTGGCAGTGTTTAAACTTCTTGCCAGAGCCGCATGGGCAGGCATCGTTACGGGCTACGCCAGAGAATTGCAGCTTTGGGCCACCTTCTGCTTGCATTGCCTGCATTAAGGCTGCTTTGATCTGCTCATCGTCACCACTGGCTAAGATGGCTTCTAGATCGGCGTGGTTAAATTGCAGTGCCGACGCTGGGATTTCTTGTGGGCGCACGGCTTCTACATCTTCTGGCGAGCGTACTTGCACGGTCATTACAATTTGCATGACCTCACGCTTGATGTTTTCTAGCAATTGCGAGAACAGCTCGAACGCTTCACGTTTGTATTCTTGCTTAGGGTTCTTTTGTGCATAGCCGCGCAAATGAATACCTTGGCGTAAATGATCGAGCGACGACAAATGCTCACGCCAGCTTTGATCTACGTGTTGCAGCAGTACCGAGCGCTCAAACTGGCGGAAAGTAGTTTCACCAGCTAATTCAACTTTGGCGTTATAGCTTTCTGCCGCTGCTACTTGCACGCGCTCTTTCATGGCTTCAATGGTGAGCGTGGTATCGTTTTTAACCCAGTCAGCAATATCTAGCTGGATATTTAGCTCGCTCAAGGCACGCTCTAAGCCAGCCACATCCCACTGCTCTTCCATAGAATCGGTAGGAATGTGCAAATTGAATAGGTCGCCAATCATGCTGTCACGCATGGCACTAATGGTATCGCTGACTTCTTCGCTTTCTAAGATTTCATTACGCTGACCGTAAATAGCCTTGCGTTGCTCGTTAGATACATCATCGTATTCCAGCAATTGCTTACGAATATCGAAGTTGCGGCCTTCAACTTTGCGCTGCGCGGATTCAATCGCGCGGGAAACCATACCCGCTTCAATTGGCTCGCCTTCAGGCATTTTTAAGCGATCCATCACCATTGCCACGCGATCGCCGGCAAAAATACGCAGTAAGGAGTCTTCTAGCGATAGATAAAAACGGCTGGAACCAGGATCACCCTGACGACCAGAGCGGCCACGCAGCTGGTTATCAATACGGCGTGATTCGTGGCGCTCGGTACCAATAATATGCAAGCCGCCCGCGGCCACTACCGCATCATGGATGATTTTCCAATCGGCTTTCATGGCTGCAATTTTGGCGAGTTTTTCGGCGTCACTCAGCTCAGCGTCTTGCTCAACCGCTTTGATTTCGCGCTCAATATTACCGCCCAGTACGATATCCGTACCACGGCCCGCCATATTTGTGGCAATGGTAATCACGCCAGGCGAGCCCGCTTGGGCCACGATATCGGCTTCACGTGCGTGCTGTTTGGCGTTCAACACATTGTGCTTGAAGCCGTCTTTTTCTAGCATTTCAGAGAGCAGCTCAGATTGCTCAATCGAGGTTGTACCGACCAAGACGGGTTGTTTACGCTCTTGGCAGCCCTTGATATCGGCAATGATGGCGTTGTATTTTTCGCCGGCGGTTTTGTAAACCTGATCTTGTCTATCGTCACGCACCATCGGGCGATTGGTTGGCACGATCACGGTTTCTAGGCCGTAAATTTGCTGGAATTCGTAAGCTTCAGTATCGGCCGTACCGGTCATACCTGATAGCTTGGTATACATGCGGAAGTAATTTTGCAGAGTAATCGTGGCAAGAGTTTGATTCTCTTGATTGATTTCTACGCCTTCTTTGGCTTCAACCGCTTGATGCAAACCTTCAGACCAGCGGCGGCCAGACATTAAACGGCCAGTGAACTCGTCAACAATGACAATTTCGCCTTCGTCGGTCACTACATAATGCTGATCGCGCAGGAATAATGAATGCGCGCGCATTGCCGCGTAAAGGTGGTGAACCAAGCTGATATTGATCGCGGAATAAAGGCTGTCGCCTTCTTTGAGCAGGCCTTTTTGGCTGAGGATAGCCTCAACTTTCTCGTGCCCTGCTTCAGATAGCAGTACCGAGTGGGCTTTTTCATCTACCCAGAAATCGCCTTCAGATTCTTCTTCGCTTTGGCGAACCAGCTGGCCAGGGATATCGTTAACCAGTTGATACATCTCGATGCTGTCTTCAGCAGGGCCAGAGATGATCAAAGGGGTGCGCGCTTCATCGATCAGAATCGAATCCACTTCATCGACAATGGCGTAGTTGAGTTTGCGCTGCACGCGTTCACCCACGGTGAACACCATATTGTCGCGCAGGTAATCAAAGCCGAATTCATTGTTGGTGCCGTAAGTAATGTCGCAAGCGTAAGCTTGTTGCTTATCGTCGTGCTGCATTTGGCCCAAGTTCACGCCGCAAGTTAGCCCTAAGAAGTTGTAGAGCTTGCTCATCGTGGCCGCATCACGGCTGGCCAAGTAATCATTCACGGTAATGACGTGCACGCCATTGCCTGATAAGGCATTTAAGTAGGCGGGCAAGGTTGCAACCAGTGTTTTGCCTTCACCGGTACGCATTTCAGAAATCTTGCCTTGGTGTAGCGCTAAGCCACCCATGAGCTGTACGTCAAAGTGACGCATGCTTAAGCTGCGTTTAGAGCCTTCGCGACAAACAGCAAAGGCTTCTGGCAGAATTTGATCAAGCGTCTCACCCTTGGCGACGCGTGCTCGGAATTCTTCCGTTTTAGCCCGCAGGTCATCATCAGATAGCGCTGCAATACCGGCTTCGAGCGCGTTGATCTGCTTTACGATGGTGCCATATTGTTTGAGCAGGCGGTCATTACGACTTCCGAAAACTTTTTTGAGCAAATTTGCAATCATCTAAAGCTACCAGCAATGGGCAAGGCCCGGTTAGTGTGACAACGGCGGTTAGAACATCCTAATCCGCCGTATATGCGACCATTTCAATTAAAATTCAAGATCAATCGCCAGATTTTATCTCAGCAAAGTTAATCATTTTGTTTGCAGGGCCAATAAAGCGTAAAGGGTTTTGTGCAATTCCCTTGTAGCGAATCTCAAAATGCAGATGTGGCCCCGTTGAGCGCCCTGTGCTTCCTAGTAAGGCAATGGTCTGGCCAGCGTTGATTTGCTCACCTACTTTTACGTCCAATTTGGATGCATGAGCATAGCGGCTGGTGATTCCGTTGCCATGATCTAAGTCAACCATATTACCATATTGGGGGTGGAAGGCCGCAAAGCTGACTTTACCACTGGCTGCGGCCATAATGGGCGTGCCAGTTTCCCCCACAAAATCGATCCCTTCATGAAAGACTTGGTTGCCGTTAAACGGGTCTATCCTTTTGCCAAAGCTAGAGGATTGTAATCCTACATTAAGCGGCGCTTTGGAAGGGAGTTGCCATGCTTTTGGCTGCAGTAAGACGCTTTCTGCTAAAGCGAGCTGATCTAGCCTCGCATTTAAACTGCTGCTCGCCGCATCAATTTCACGGCCAAGGGTTGCGGCCGTTAACGGTGTGCCAGTGTGTTGGATCCCGCCCCGTGGCACGGGTTGGTTAGATAAAAACGGCTTGATATCAATGCCGGTTTTATTGCCAACTTGGCTGGCTAGGCCATCTAAACGCAGTAATTTGGCCTGCAGCTCGCCCACACGAATGGCGAGTGCGTCGATTTCAGTCTGGCGGGTATTATTGTTGCCCGGCATTAATCGCCATAAGGCTTGATTAGAGCTGGGTTTGATCAGCGAGCCCAAGGCGAAAGCGATCGATGCCACTAGCAAAAGCATAAGCAGGGCTAGACATATAATTTGTCGGCTATCGAGCGAAACCGCTTTGCCTAGCCGATTAGACATCACAATGATATTCATTGAATTTAACCTTTGCGAACCATCTTAATGCTGAAAAAAACCACTCTAAAGCAGGTCGGAAATGATCGACAGCTCGCCAGCCTGATGCATCAGGTGGACGATTTGGCGAGCGTTTTAGCCCAAGTGCGGGGTGTGCTACCGCCAGCGATGGCGAGTCATTGCCTTGGAGTGGCTTGGTCCGGCGAGACTATATTAATTGGTGTGAGTGGCAGTGCTGCTGCATCAAGGGTGCGTCAATTAGCCCCACAGATTTTGGCCGCACTGCAAGCCGGCGGGTGGAAAGCTACCGCAATCTTGCCCAAGGTGCAAGTTGGCCTGCAAAGCACAAAGGCCATGCGAAGCAAAGACTTACATTTAAAAGCGGGTGCTTGCGTGGCTTTTTCTGAGCTATCTGCCACTTTGGAGGATGGGCCTTTAAGGGAGGCAATTACGTCATTATTAAACCGACACGCACCTAAAGACAGCTGACCCCGTGGATTTGGTCTATAAATGCTGTAAGGCCCTGTAATCTAATGCTTTTATGGATTCCATGCTACATAAGACTAAATCTACGAAGGAGCTGGGCGATGAGAATAAAGCAATGCGAGGGTCAGGCTAAGCAAACAGGCTTTACCTTGGTCGAGCTAGCCATTGTGCTGGTGATTATCGGCTTGATTTTAGGGATGGCGTTTAAAGGCAAGGATTTGATTGATGGGGCGAAGGTGAAGAGTATGGCTGCCCAATATAATAAGGTGCAGGCCGCGTTTAATATTTATTTTGAAAAGTATGGTGGGTATCCGGGGGATGGTTGTACTGCTTTGCAAGTGCTTGGAACCTTTACTCAATGCCCTACTGCAGGTAGAAATGGTATTTTAGATACGGTAATTGAGGCAAATTCGGCATTGATTCAGCTGCAAAATGCTAATATTCTGACCGCCGCTGATTTACAAACACCGTTTGGTGCGGCATGGGGTGTGTCTGTTTCCACCTCCAATGTTTTCCCTCCGGCCGGTACAAATTATTTATCATTTACCAATGCCAATGCTGCGCCAATCGCAACGGTTGCGGATGCTCGCTATGTCTGTGCTTTGGATCGGATGATTGATAATGGCGATAGTGGTGCTGTTGCAGTGGGGGGCGCGGGAACGGTGGTGAGGAGTACCACCGCACCACTTTACACGAGCGCAACAGACTGTTGGGCACGTACTGGCACTGCGAATATCGGCTTACGTTTATTGCCCTAACAGGCCCAATGTAACGCCATGGGCGCATCTAAAGCGAAGCATGGTGCGCCTCATTCCCAAGCGTTTACCTAAAGAAATCCGAGCTTTCCCCCAGCTCGGGTTTGCTAATCCCTCGAATCACTTCCCTAAGTAAAGACGCGGTCACTGGGCGTTTTTCGGTTAGGGAAAGATGATTGGCGATATCCAGATGCTGATATAGCGTGGGTAAATCGCGAGAAGCGTGGCGCAGTAGGTAATCGGCTAGATCATCACTGAGCTCAAAACCTAGGCTAAAGGCGCGGCGCTTCAGGGCGTCGGCTTTTTCAGGATCGGATAAAGATTTAAGTTGATACACCAAGCCCCAGCCTAAGCGGGTTGTCAGATCTGGTCTGAGCAGCAGCAGCATGGGCGGCTTAGAGCCAGCGGCCAGCAGCAGCCCACCGCCATCTTTCAGTGTATTAAAGTGATCAAATAGGCGAATCTGCTCATCGCGGCTAAGCGCTTCAACATTATCGACGATCAGCGAGGCTTCTTGCGGTAGCGAGCTAGGCAGCGCGTCGTAGGCGGCATCGGTAAAAAATATTTGAGCGCCAGCGGGCAGCATGGCGCGCGCGGCGGCCAGTAAGTGGCTCTTGCCACTGCCGCGTTCTCCCCACAGATAGAGAAAACGCACGTCTCCCTCACCAAGGCTCCAGCAACCAAGTTGGTAGAGTAGCTCGGCGTTTTCGCCTCGAATAAAATTCTCAAAAGAGGGCGGGGCTGGCAGTTGTAAGTCCAGCACGAGTTGCTTCATGCGGGAGGGGCTCCATTGGGTCGGTGACGAGCGTGCGGGTGTTTTTTCACAAGATGCGATAAAATGCTTTGCTTTGCAGCAGGTGCCATCCCTTTTGGGACACTCATCTGCACTAATATAACGAATGTTCGCCATTCTAGCGCAGAAGCCACTAGTGGCGCTGCCAGTTTCACGAGGCCTTGCATGACCAATCAAAGCTTGAGCTACCGCGATGCGGGTGTCGATATCGATGCCGGCGATCAGTTGGTTGAAAATATTAAGCCCTACGCCAAGCGTACCATGCGCCCAGAGGTGCTGAGTGGTATTGGCGGTTTCGGCGGTTTAGTCGAAATCAGTAAAAAATACCAAGAGCCTGTTTTGGTGTCCGGCACCGACGGTGTTGGTACTAAACTCAAGCTTGCTTTCGAGCTAAATCGCCACGATACGGTCGGTATTGATCTGGTTGCGATGAGCGTGAACGATATCTTGGTACAAGGTGCCGAGCCATTGTTCTTCCTTGATTACTTCGCCTGCGGCAAGCTAGATGTGCCCAATGCCACCGAAGTGATTCGCGGAATTGCTTTTGGTTGTGAGCAGGCAGGTTGTGCGCTGATCGGTGGTGAAACTGCCGAAATGCCAGGCATGTACCCTGCTGGTGAATACGATCTGGCTGGCTTTGCCGTTGGCGTGGTAGAGAAAAGCAAAATCATTACTGGCGACGATATCGTGCCAGGTGATGTGGTGCTTGGTTTGGCATCCAATGGTGCGCATTCCAATGGTTACAGCTTGGTGCGTAAAATTATGCATCGTGCCGAAGCGGATTACGCTGCAGAATTTGATGGCGGCAAAAGCTTAGCCGATGTAGTGATGGCGCCAACCCGCATTTATGTCAAACCGCTGCTGAAACTGATGCAAGCGATGACGGTCAAAGGGATGGCGCATATCACCGGTGGTGGTATTAGCGAAAACGTTCCGCGTGTATTGCCAAACAATGTGGTTGCGGCCATCGATGCTCAATCTTGGACCATGCCTAAGTTATTTCAATGGCTGCAAAAAGAAGGCAATGTGGACGCGCAAGAAATGTACCGCACCTTTAACTGTGGCGTAGGCATGGTGGTGATTATGGGCGCAGACACGGCAGCCGCTGCGATTGCCCTGCTTGAAGCTGAAGGTGAAACCGTTTACACACTAGGTACAATTCGTGCCCGCGTGGGTGATGAGCATCAGACGCAAGTTGCGTAATCAATAATTGTAGGGGCACGGCATGCCGTGCCCGCGTGTTAATGTCACCACCGTGGTGGCATATTCACCATACAATTATGCAGGGCGAGGGCTCTTACCTCGCCCTTTCGCTTTTGAGACTTATGAAAAATATTGTTATTTTGATTTCTGGCCGTGGCAGCAATATGCAAGCCATTGTGGATGCGCAAATTACGGGTGCAAATATCTGCGCCGTGATTGCCAATCGCCCCGATGCCGCAGGCTTGGCGTGGGCCGCAGAGCGTGGCATTGCCACCGCCGTACTGGATCACAAGCGCTACGCTGGACGTGAGGCCTTTGATACGGCACTTGCCGCACTGATCGATGGCTATGCGCCAGATCTGATCGTGCTGGCGGGTTTTATGCGCATCTTAACGGCTGATTTTGTAAATCATTATGCAGGCCGCCTGATCAATATTCATCCTTCGCTGTTGCCAGCCTACACGGGTTTAAACACCCACGCACGGGCCTTGGCCGATGGCGTAAAAGTGGCGGGATGTACCGTGCATTTTGTGACGGCAGAGCTAGATCACGGCCCCATTATTTTGCAAGCGGCCTTGGCCGTGCTGGATGACGATAGTGTAGAGAGCTTATCCGGCAGAATGCTGGTACAAGAGCATCTTATTTACCCACAGGCAGTGCGCTGGTTTGTAGAAGAGAAGCTAAGCATTACAGAGGGTAAGGTGCGTATAGCAAGCCCCAGCCCTGCTGCTGTTTTGATTTCCCCGCCGGTGTTGTGATGGGGCGCTGGCCGGGCTTATTGCTAGGTGTGGCCGCGCTGTTGTCGATGCTATTGCATTTGGGCTGGATTTTTAATGAGCAAATTTATGCTTGGGCCATGCAAAAGCCTTTTACAGAGAGCGAGCTTAAAAAAGTCACGCAAAAACTAAGCGCAATTGCAGATGCTGCAAGTAGCAAGCCTGCAGGGCTAGCTGGGGTTAAGCCCGTGGACAGCCATGTGGTGTATTTGCAAACAAGGCAAAAGCCACACCCTGTTGCACCTGCTCTACCTAAGGTGCAACCTAAAGTGAAAACGATTGCTGCAAGTGCAGTCGCTGTGGCAAAAGCTTCTGAACCGGCCAGTGTAGCCAGTGCAGTAGCGCCAAAACCTGTAGTGGCCGTGGCAAGCAGCGTGCCTGAGGTGGCTTCTGAGGTAGCGCAAGTCATTGCGGCCTCGCAGCCTGAAACAATATTGCCGCCATTAAAAGAAAGCCCTTTAATGCCAGAGCAAAGCTATCCGGCGCAGGTAGAAATTACCTATGCTTATGGGATCTTCCCAATTCGTATGAGCTGGAAAGCCGAAGCGGGCCACTATGCCTTGAAGCTGCGCGGCGCTTTGTTTTCTAAATCGCGCGAATTTATTAGCGATGGCGAGGTAGGGCCCAAAGGGGTTGTCCCTCAGCGCTTTGCCGATTATCGTGACGGTAAACTGCTTAATGAAGCGCTATTTGATTGGCAGACTAAGCAAGTCACGCTCAATGATGGCGGGAGTCATAAGTTTGAAGAGCTAAAAACGGGCGATCAGGATATTTTTTCTGCCGCTTTTCAATTGGCCCTGCAAGGCGCAAAAATGAAAGATTTTACTTTCACCATTGCCAGTGGCCGCAAAATTTATAAAGACGTGCCGTTTGAAATCAGCGGCCAAGCCAGTTTGCATCTTGGTGATCGACAGATCGAAGCCATTTTGCTGCGCGGGCGCTTTGAGGACCGAACGTTTGATTTCTGGCTAGCGCCACAGTGGCATAACATGCCCGTACGGATGACGTTATCGCTAGGTAGCGAAGGTAGCTTCGATATCTGGGCCAACGATATCAAAATTAATGGCGAAATGGTGTTGGAACCCCCAAGCAGCAGCCGTAACGCCAACTCTAACCGCATGATGCGAAGATAAAAGACATGATTGCTTTAAACAATAACCGATACCACGCCACTATTTCTGTTCTATCCGAAATGCTGGTCTTTGCCGCCCCATCCGATGCCACAATGTCGCGTTTCTTTCGCAGCAACCCCAATCTGGGTGGGCAAGATCGCCACATGATCGCTGAGTGCGTTTATGGCATTTTGCGTAATAAAATTCGCCTAGAGTGGGTTTTGGGCGGCCCAAGCAATGCACGCAGTTTGCTCACGGCTTACTTAGTGGTGGTGGAGCGCCGTAATCTACGTGAATGCGGCGATTGGTTTCCAGATACCGAAAAAGACACCTTTGCTCTATGCAAAAGCAAAAAACTCGCCGAAGCACCGGTCTATGTACGCGCTGATTTGCCAGAATGGGTGGTTGCGGATCTCATCGCTGGTGGCATGAGTGATACCGATATCCTAGCGCTTGGCGCGGGCCTGCAAGGCGCTGCGGCACTGGATCTGCGTGTAAACAGCTTAAAAGCTAAACGCGAGCAAGTGGCTGCCGAGCTAAAAGACGTGGGCGGAATCGATACCACCCCAACGCCATACTCACCTTGGGGCCTGCGCGTCACCGGCAAGCCTGCCATCAATAAATACCGCGCCTTTACCGAAGGCCGCGTAGAAGTGCAAGACGAAGGCAGCCAATTGCTAGGCTTGCTGACGGGCGCTAAGCGCGGCCAAATGGTAGTGGATTTCTGCGCAGGTGCGGGCGGTAAAACGCTGCTGCTGGGCGCAATGATGAATTCTAGCGGCCGTTTGTACGCTTTTGATGTATCAGAAAAACGCCTGAACAACTTCAAGCCACGCTTGGCCCGCTCTGGCCTATCTAACGTGAATGCGCAGCTGATTTCTAGCGAAAATGATCAAAAAATTAAGCGCCTCGTGGGCAAAATTGACGCGGTATTGGTGGACGCACCTTGCTCTGGCATGGGTACAGTACGCCGTAACCCAGACTTGAAATTCCGCCAAAATCCAGCCAGCGTAGCCGAACTGAACGCCATGCAAACCAGTATCTTGGCTTCCGCTTCCCGCCTAGTGAAGCCTGCAGGCCGCTTGGTTTACGCCACATGCAGCTTCTTGCCATCCGAAAACGAAGCCATTGTTGAAGCTTTTCTTGCCGCCAATCCAGATTTCAAACTGCTGGATGCGCCAGAGCTACTGAAAGCCGAGCAAGTAGAAATCGAGCTAACCGGCCCTTACTTCAAGCTATCCCCGCACCTGCATCAGGCCGATGCGTTTTTTGCAGCGGTAATGCAAAAAATTTGATGCTGCGTGTCTGGTGATCAAAAAAGCCCATCTCTACGATGGGCTTTTTGCATTATTGGGCCTTTAAATATTTCTCTAGCCACTGATCTTGTTCCCACAGCATTTGCATGATGGATTCGCGGGCGCGGTAGCTGTGGCTTTCGTTGGGCAGCATGACTAAGCGCGCTCTGGTGCCTAGTCCTTGTAGCGCTTGGTACATGCGCTCGCTTTGGATGGGGAAGGTGCCGGAGTTGTTGTCCATTTCGCCGTGAATAAACAGCAGCGGGTCTTTGATTTGGTCGGCGTAGTTAAACGGTGCCATGGCTTGATATACGTCTTTGGCCTCCCAAAAGCTGCGGTCTTCGGATTGAAAGCCAAACGGGGTGAGCGTGCGGTTATATGCGCCAGATCTGGCGATGCCTGCTTTAAATAACCGCGTATGGGCCAGCAGATTGGCGGTCATAAATGCGCCGTAGCTATGGCCACCAATGGCAATTTTATTGCGATCGGCTACGCCTAATTTCACTACCGCATCCACTGCCGCCTCGGCATTCATTTTTAGCTGTGGCAGATAGTGATCGTTGGGCTCGGTTTTGCCTTCGCCCACAATCGGCATGGCGGGGTTATCTAGCACGGCGTAGCCACGGGCCAGCATGGCTTGCGGGCCAAAATAGCTGATGCGATTAAAGCGGTAAGGCGATTCGCGCACTTGGCTGGCGAGTTGGGCGTTTTTAAATTCGCGCGGATAGGCCCACATCAGCATCGGCAGCGGGCCATCTTGCTTAGCGTTGTAGCCAGCGGGCAGATACAGCGTGGCGTCTAGCTGTACGCCATCGGCACGTGGGTACTGGATTTTCTGCTTTTGCACATCCTTAAGCTGCGGGGTGGGATGTGGGAAAGCGGTGAGCGCCCGTACTGTGGCGCCAGTATGCAAATAAAAATTGGGCCGCTCGCTTGTACTTTCGCGGCTGCTGATAAATTCTGCATCACTCAGTATGGCAAGCGGGGATTCGTAATACGGTGCTTGAGATTGCCATAGCCGCGTAGATTTTTTGTTGGCTAGAGAGTAGCGGTCTAAAAAGGGCCGGTCGCCCTCTGGGCCAGCACCTTCACCGATCAGGTAAATGGCATCGCCATTTTGTTTGATCACGCTCTGGCCGTAGGCGTTTTTGCTGGTCACCGGATCGCCCGCGTCGGCGTAGCGGTCTTCAGATTTGCGGGCAAAGAGTAGCTCGGGCATTTGCTCAGGCTGGCTAGGCTGGATGCGCCAAGTGCGGGTATCGCGGGTTTTCCACCAGCTTTCTTCAATAATGGCCAGATGATCGTCGCCCCACAGTACAGAAGCGCCGCGCCATGCTAAATCGATGAGTTTTTGGGCTGGGGCATTAAACGGTGCCGCCTGTTGATAAAGGGTGTCGCGGATGTTCGCTTCTTTACTTGGATCGCCACCGTCTTGGGCTTCTAGCCAAGTAAGCGTGGCGGGTTGATCGTTTCGCCATGCAAAATCACGCGGGCCACTGGCCACGGCATCATTACCAGGTGGGATACGGTCTTGCAAAGGTCGCTCTGCAATGGTTTTGATAAGCTTGCCTTGGCGATTCCATACTTCATAAGTCTGCGGAAAATAAGACACGGGCAGCAGGTAGGAATAGGGGCGGCGTAAAGATTGGGTGAAAATTAGTTGCCCATCAGGCGAGGCACTGGCGGCGAGCAGGGTGAGCGGTTTGGCGATTTTTTTGATCTCGCCATTTAAATTCACGGTGGCGAGCTGGCTTTGTAAGTGCCAGTCGAGCAAATCTGCATCTGCCGGTGTTTTTAGCATATCAGGGTAGGTGCGAATTTGGCTTTTGCTGCCTGGCTGGCTGTCTTGGGTATTGGGGCCAGTTGGTGTAGCGGGGGCGTTAGGAGCGCTGCCTGCGGGTGCTAGCTGCACCAGTAATTGCTCGCTAGCGCTAAGCCAGCTGAAACCCGCGCTGCTGCTGGTATTGAGCGGTTCTTTGATCAGCTGCTTGGCACTGGCATTAGCAATATCCAGCAACCATAGCTCCACGCCTTGATTACCCCAGCGGCTAAATGCCACCCAGTGCTCATTGGCCGACCAAGCGGTGTCGGCAATACGTGCATCCTTAGGCAGGCCACTTACCGCGCGGCTTTGGCCGGTTTTAATATCTAAGAGGCTGATACCGCTAGCAAAATCAAAGCGGCTCTGGCTGCGCATTTTTGGGTTTAGCCGCAGCCCCGCAAGTTTTAATTCTGGCTGGGCTACATCGGCAATGCTGGGTAAACCGGGCAGGTTGAGCAATAGCGCGGTGCCGTGCTTGGGCCCAAGACGAAACAACGGCCCGCGAGGTGCATCGACTAAGGCTTGCAGTTCAGCGGGGGGAGTTTGATAGGCGTTGACGATAGGACTCATAAATAAGGCAATCAGCAGTAAGCGGCGCATGGCGTTTCATTTTAGGAGTGTATGAAGAAGTCTGTCGATTCATAGGCACTTTACATTAAGCATTTGTAGGAGGGGCAAGTTTTTTTACCCACGCTGCGCATCCGCGTGGGCAAAAAAAAATCCCACCGCTGTGGTGGGATTTCTTTACTTTACAACGCGCAACTGCGGCTTGCCAGTTGGGCGGGGAGGGGTATCGGTAGGTGGGGTGTCTTCTGGCTCTATTTCATGAGTACCTTCGTACTCAAAGCCCATTCCCTCACCGTTTTCTCGGGAGAAAATTGAAACCACGCAGCCAATTGGCACCAAAATTTCACGGGAAACGCCACTAAAGCGTGCTGAAAAGCTGATGTAATCGTTACCAATCGAGAGGTTATGCGTGGCGTTGTAGCTGATATCCAGCACAATTTCGTTATTCTTAACGTGTTCCATTGGCACTTGCATTTTGCCCATCACTCGCACAACTAAATAGGGTGTGTAAGCGTGGTCTGAGCACCATTCATGCAAGGCACGAATCAAATAAGGTTTGGTAGAGACAGTTTGCATGATTTGTCCTTTTTAAAAAGGGAGAGGGGGAAGACAACGCTTGACTCCCTATTCCTGTTCATAAGTAGGGCGGGTAAAACCCGCCAGATTTAGCTGCAATAAGCTTAAAAACGGCGGGTTTTACCCGCCCTACAAATTCACACTCCCAACAAGCATTTACTTACGCATTGCTTTTTCGTTTGCAGTCAGCGAATCAATAAATGCTTGGCGGCTAAACAGACGTTCGCCATATTTCATAATTGGAGCAAGTGCCTTAGTGACTTCAATACCGTAATGCTCAAAGCGCCAGATCAATGGAGCAATCGCTACATCAAGCATAGAGAACTCTTCACCCAACATAAATTTTTGCTTAGCAAACAAAGGCGCGATTTGGGTCAGGTTATCGCGAATGGTCGTGCGCGCTTTTTCCATTTCTTTTTTGGTAGTGCCGCTGGTTTCCAGTGTTTTAACGTGGATAAACAGCTCGCGTTCAAAGTTAAACAACATTAAACGGGCGCGGGCACGCATCACTGGATCTGCTGGCATGAGCTGCGGATGTGGGAAACGCTCGTCGATATACTCGTTGATGATATTAGATTCGTACAGAGTAAGATCGCGCTCAACCAACACAGGTACTTCGTTGTACGGGTTCATTATTGCTAAATCTTCTGGTTTGCTATGTACATCAACATCGATAATTTCGAAGTCCATGCCTTTTTCAAACAGAACAATACGGCAACGGTGACTGAACGGGCAGGATGTACCGGAATATAGCTTCATCATGGCGACGGATCTCTGCAAAAGTATATGAATTGCAGCATTCTACGCAGTTTGGTGAGTTTAATCCAGAATACGACTATAAGTTGATGATTTTAAAGGATTAATGTTGTTGGTTCCAAATGCTTAATTTGTTTGAAATAGGCCGCTTAGAGTGTTAAATCACGATAAGATTCACACCTCATCAATCATCACCGAGCCATCGGGGCCCCAGTTCACTCGGGTAATGCCTGGCATGGCGTCTTCTAGGCGTTTTAGCTCGTCGTCTTTTTCTTTTGACTGGCTACGAATTAGCCTTAATTCATCTGCTAGCCGCTGGTTTTCTACGCACAGTTTCTGAAAGCGTAAGGCTCCGCCTACCGTAGAGCGTAGCTCAAAGTCGTGCCATGGTTTGCTTAAAAAACGATAAATTTCGACTTCGTTAATGGCTAGTACAAGCCCCGCCAGATCGGTCATGCCGGATAAAATAATGCGCACGCAGTCAGGCTGGCGATAGCGAAAATCAGTCAAGAAGGCCACGCCGTCTAAATCGGGCATGCGATAGTCGGAAATAACCAGCTGGTACTCCTGCGTTTCACTGGCTAGTAGTGCGGCTCTGGCATCTGTAAAGGTGTGGATGGTGTAGTTGGGTGACGTGCCGTCAAATTCATCCTTGGCGTTGAGCGTGCGTTTTAGCGAGGAAAGGATATTCGCCTCATCGTCGACTAGAAGGATATGCGCCATTATTTCACCTGAATGTAAATGTCTAAGCTGCTGCTGTCGGCAAGTTCAAATGCTCGGATATGGTTGACTAGTCGCTCATCCAGCACATGGTCTTTGGCCAGCAGCATAACGCCTGAGGCAATTAAATCGCGGGCCAGAATCATGAGTGGTTTTAAATCTTTGCTTTTTATCCGCAGCTCTTTGATGTCTGGTGTGTTTTCTGGCTTGGCAACGACAGAGCAGAAAGCCTCGACAATTTTAGGGTCATAACGTTTGCCACTGCCGCTTTCTATATTACTGATAGCCTCGTGTCTTGGCATAGGTTTGCCAGTTAGAAAGCCAGCTTGTAGTGCTTCAAAATCACGGCATAAGCTTAAAATTCTTGCTCCTAGTGGAATTTCGGCGGCACCTAACTTATCTGGAAAACCCAGACCGTCGTAACGTTCGTGCTGGCTGCGTATGATTTGTGAGGCGTTTTGTAATTGTTCTAAGGCCATCAGTGCGGCGTGGCCCTTGCTGGGATAGGTGCCATAGACATTGCGTTCTTGCAAATTCATTTCAACATAGGGTTTAGCGAGCAGGCTATCAGGCAGGCCAATTTTACCAATGGAGTGAAGTAGACCAGCGATAAAGGTGTCTTGCACTTCTGCTTCAGGCAGTTTCAGCTGGCGTGCAATCTGGCGTGCTAGATCGGCAATCACTCGAGCATGCCCAGCTAGTTTATCGGCCCGCATTTCCATTAAATTAGCAAATACTCGGATCGAAGTAATAAAACCTTTTTTTAGCTTTTCATGTACTTCGTTTAATTCCAGCATGGTGAGTTCTAATTCGGCTGTGCGCACTTTAACTTGGCTTTCCAATGAGTTATTGAGCTTTTGCAGTTCTTCATTTTGGCGGATTACCACCATATTCAGCTGAGCTTTTTCTTTTTCTAGCCGTTTTATCGCCAAGGCCTCATCAACAATGCGCAGCATTTCTTCGTCGTCCCATGGCTTAGAGACATAACGATTAATGCGCGCTTTGTTGATGGCATCGATGGTTGAATGAATATCCGCATAGCCGGTGAGTAAAATTCGGGCGGTATCCGGCCAAGAATCCAGTGTGCTGGCTAGAAACTCCGCACCTGTCATTTCTGGCATACGCATATCTGAAATAATTAGATCTACTTTTTCTTGCGCCAGAATAAGCAAGCCTGCTGCACCGCTTTCGGCAGTTAAAACCGTATGGCCGGTTTTGCGTAACAAACGACGTAGTGCCGCAAGAATATTAACTTCATCGTCTACGCACAGCACGGTAAAGCCATGTTCTACGGGCGGCTCCGCTGTTTCGGGATGAATACTTGCTTGCACGATTTATCCTTTTTAGAACCTTGATTAACAGCGCGTGGCTTTTTTAAAAAAAGTGATAAAAAATACACTCAGCCGTGATGATTATTCTTTTTATAATTCATTCTTGCTGAATTGGTAGCCAGATATCGAAAGTGGTTCCTTCGCCAAGCACACTGCGCACCTCAATTCGGCCATGATGTTCCTGAATGATTCCATAAGAGAGTGACAATCCGAGTCCCGTGCCCTGGCCTATGGGCTTGGTAGTAAAAAAAGGATCAAAAATCCGGTTTACATGTTCGGCGGCAATGCCCTTACCATTATCGCTGAACGAAATACATACTTGCTGATCGACGCAGCGTGTGCGGATATATATTTTTCCTTGTTTTTCAATAGCATGGCTGGCGTTAACCAGCATATTCAAAAAAACTTGATTAAGCTGTGAAATCACACAGTTAACTAGCGGTAGGTCTCCATATTCTCGAATAACTTCTGCTTTGTATTTTATTTCATTCTGAACGATATTAAGGGTGCTGTTAATTCCGGAATGAATATCTGCATATTCCCATGTTTGATTAGAGTCAATTCTAGAAAAGTCTTTTAGATTTTGTACAATATTTTTAACTCTTTTTATGCCTTCTCTTGACTCATTAATTAATGAATTAATATCTTCTTTTATAAAATCAAAGTCTATGTTTTTTCGTTCTTTAGCTAGTATAGAATACTCTTCCATATGAGGGTGAAATATGGATTCATATTTATCTATTAAGCCAAAAATATCATTTAAATAGCCAACTAATGCTCCAAGATTAGAGCTAACATAGCCAATAGGATTGTTAATTTCATGAGCAATACCTGCAGCAAGCTGCCCGATAGACGCCATTTTTTCTGACTGTAACAACTGATTCTGAACATTGCGCAGCTGATCATTAAGTATCAGCAGTTCTGAGTTTCTTTTTTCTATGGCAATGGTATTTCTTTGTGATTCTTCAATACGTATTTTTACCTCGTGTTCTAACGTTTCTTCACGATGTTTACTGGCAGTAATATTGGTACTTATTTCATAGTAGTTTTTTATTTGCCCATCGTACGTATCCATAGGTACCAGCATTGTTTCTAGCCAGTAATCTTCACCGGTTTTTGATTTTGTACAGGTTTCAAACTGTAGTGCCTGTAAAGGTTTTAAAGCCTGTAATGATCTGGAAAAGTTTTCATCAGGGACTAGGCCAATTTCAAAGCGTGTGAGCGCTAATAATTCTTTTTTTGAATAGCCGGTAAGCTGGCAAAATGGTTTGCTGACATAGACAAAGCGGCCATTATCAGTGGTAATTGCAATCAGAGCATTGGTATTCAGTGCATTTCTTTGGATGTCCATTTCAGACATCATGTTTTCCATTTGTTGTAATAGCAGTTTGCTATAGCTGATATCTATGGCTAGTGCGGTTATTCCCGTTATTTTTCCATCGCTGTCATAATGAGGAATCCGGTGGAGCTGCATGGTTTTTTCTTGGCCATTTTTGCCTTTTAATGTGATTTCTTCATTGGTGACACCATTGTTAAAACTGAACAGGTCACCTTTTTCTATCATTTTGGCAATATGATCTGAAAATAGATCTTTATCATATTTTCCCTGCCACTCCTCAGTATTTTTCTGAGCAAAGCTCTGCCATGCAGAGTTGGCCCATAAATAGCATAAAGAAGCGTCTTTTTGCCAAGCAGGCAAAGGCAATTGGGCGCATACACTACTGATTAAAATAGGAGTGCTCATAGTGCAACCTTTAATTGATATATATTAAATAGCTATAAATGAATAAATAACATTTAAATGACTTCTGATTTATTTAGTTCCATTGCATTTACAGGTATTCTTAAAGTAAAGCAGCTGCCTTTGTTTATTTCACTTCTAACACTGATTTCACCATGCATTTTTTTCATTAAACCAAATGCAAGAGATAAACCTAAGCCGGTGCCTTTTCCCACGGGTTTGGTGGTGAAAAAAGGATCGAAAATCCGAGTGAGATGCTCCGGAGAAATGCCGCTGCCATTATCTCTAATATCAACATAAATATTATTTTCGTGTAAACGAGTGCGTATCAGTATCTTTCCGAAGGAATTGATGGACTGTGCAGCGTTGATGAGCAAATTTAAAATAACTTGATTAAACTGAGAGCCTATTATTTCTATATTTGGCAGTACGGCATAATCGACAGTTATTTCTGCTTTTGATTTTATTTCATTCTTTGCCATGTTAATGGTGTTATCTATGGCTTTATTAATATCAACTGCGCTCCACTCACCTGAGTCGACATGAGAAAAGTCTTTTAAATCTCTGACAATGACTTTTACTCTTTCTAAGCCATCTTTTGATTCTTTAACTAGATCAGGCAAGTCTTCAAATATAAAGGCTAGGTCATTTTTTTTGATGATGGCACTTTTTATTTCATCATCTATATGTTCTGTGTTTTTATACTCGTCAAGTGCAGAAACTAATTTAATACTGTAGTCATTGAGTGTGTTCAAATTGGAGCTGATAAACCCGATGGGATTGTTAATCTCATGGGCAACTCCCGCTGCAAGCTGGCCTATTGAGGCCATTTTTTCCGCCTGTGCCAGCTGGATTTGTGTTGTTCCCAGGCGCTCAATTAATAAAGCCTGTGCTTCGGTCTTTTTTTCTAACTGCATTTCTATTTTTTGTCGGTTTTCCACTTCATCACGTAGCTGCTTATTCATTTCTTCTAGATGGATGGTTTTTGCTTTTATTCTTTGATCAAGTTGTTCCATATTAGCAAACAGATAATTAAGTTGGTCGGCCAGTTTGCTGAATTCATCGTTGCCATAGACTTTTAGGCGCATATTCCAGTCATGGTGATCATTGATTTGATTTAGCCCTTCATAAATATCCGACATGGCTTGGGTAACACTGTGGCTTAGTAGTGAAATAAGCACTAATGCACTGATAAATGTAGCAATAAAAACCCCAGTCATTCTTAATTTTGCGGCATCGATTGGCAGGCTACCATCTGCGGAATGAAGGGCCATATAGCCATAGATTAAAGTGCCTATTAAGCAATGCAGCAGCAAAATGTAGAACCGGCTCTGTAAACTTATTCTTTTCCAGTAATGAAATATAGCCATCATCGAACTCCCTAGAAGATGGATGCTACGTTTAAACAATCACTCATAATGGTCAGATGGCTTATGAGTATTGGTTTTTTGCTCAAAATAGGTAAATGCATGGCGAATTTCTTCTAACAGGTCTTCGTCTTCCCAGGGTTTGGTCAGAAATTTGAAAATACCTGCACTATTGATGGCATCGGTAAGCGTACTGAGTTCGGTGTATCCAGAAAGCATAATCCGCACGGTATGCGGGTAGAGCTCACGGGCTCGGTGTAGAAAATCTGAGCCGTTCATATTGGGCATGCGCTGGTCTGAAATAATAACGTTGATGGAGTGCAGCCCAAGTAGTTCAAGCGCTTGAGCCCCTGAAGTGGCTGTGAAAATAATATAGCCGCTGCGGCGAAATAGTCGTTTTAGGGCATTAAGAATGTCTTGCTCATCATCGACTAGCAGCAGGCTACGCTGCGTTTTTTCTGAGATGGTGTTTTGCAAGGGGCGCTGTTTGACTTCGCTAATGAAATGGTCAAAATCTATGGCGGTTAGTGGTTTAGAAAAGTAGTACCCCTGAATCTGATCACAGTTCTGGCGGTGCAGAAAATGCAGCTGCCCCTCGGTTTCTACACCTTCAGCCACCACATTTAAGCGCATGCTATGCGCCATATTGATAATGGCAATGGCGATCATTGCATCATTAGGCTCGGTAGTGACATTTTGAATAAATGAGCGGTCTATTTTTAAAGTATCAAAAGGGAATTGTTTTAAATAGCTAAGGCTAGAATAACCGGTGCCAAAGTCATCCATGGCGAGCGATACACCCAGTTGTTTGAGGCGTTTTAAATAAACAATGGCAGCGTCTAAATTCTGCACAATGACTGATTCGGTTAACTCTAATTCTAAATACTTACTATTTAACTGCGCCCTATTTAGGGCGTCTGTAATGATTTCTACAATATTGTCTTGTCTGAATTGCAGTGCTGATAAATTAACTGCCACTGAAATAGGGTACTTTTCCTGCCATTTTTTTGCCTGCTGACAGGCTTCATTTAATACCCATTCTCCAATTGGCAAAATAATGCCTGATTCTTCGGCAAAGGGAATGAACTGGCTGGGTTGAATTTGCCCCAGTATTGGGTGTTGCCAGCGGATTAAGGCCTCAGCCCCAACCAAGGCTCCTGAGAACAGATCTATTTTGGGCTGGTAGTACAGCTCAAATTCATTGCGTAATAGCGCATTTCTGAGCGCTGATTCCATTTCTAGAACCCGGCTGGCCCTTTGGTTCATTTCTGGGGCAAAAAAGCGGAAATGATTACGGCCGTTTTCTTTAACTTGATAGAGGGCGACATCGGCACGGCGTAAGAGTGAATCGGTATCTATGCCATCTTCGGGGGAAAAACTAATGCCTATGCTGGCTGTGACAAATAGCTCGTTGTTGCCAGTGCTGTAAGGCTTTGCGAGGGTGCTGAGCATTTTTCTGGCCACGGTGGCGGCGTCTTCTTGTGCTGCTAGATCAGTAACAATCGCAAATTCATCGCCACCCATGCGGGCAACAGTATCGCCTGCACGCATTAGTGATTCCAGCCGAGTGGCAACTTGCTTGAGTAAAATATCACCGACCGCATGCCCTAGGCTGTCGTTGACATTTTTAAAGCGGTCTAGATCAATAAGTAAGATGGCTGCAATGCTGCCATAGCGCTGACTACGGGTTATGGCACAGGCTAGCCTGTCGTTGAGCAGGGCACGGTTTGCTAGCCCTGTTAGCGGGTCGTGAGTAGCCAGCCGAGCGAGCTGAGCTTCGTTGCGCAGCCTTTCACTGACATCATTAAAAATGCTGATGTAGTGGCTGGTTTTACCTTTTTCATCAAGGAGAGGGGCGATAAATAATTCGTTGGCAAAGGGCGTGCCATCTTTACGAAAACATTGCAGTATTGAATGGCCTGTAGCGCGATTACGCAGGGTGCGACGTATCATTTCCAGCTCAGGCTGGTCTAGTTTATTACCGAGCAGCAGGCGGCCATTCTGGCCAATAAATTCCTCTGCAGAGTAACCCGTTATTCTTTCGAAAGCCGGATTGACGTAAAGAACTAGGTGGGATGCTGAGAGCGAATCGCTGATCATGACGGCATTGGTGGAGGAGTCTACTGCTCGCTTGAAAAGCGCTAGCGGTTGTGGCGCATAGATTTCGGCGGGTGGCGTAGGTAGCTTTGTGACCGGAGGGTGAGAATGCTGAGTGAGCAGCTGCTCTACCGCCATGATTAGTGTGGCGGCGCTGTTAGGCCAGCTTAATGTAATAAGCCGCGATGTATTGTTGCCGGTGATTTCAGTAGAAGAGGAGGCGTGTTGTAGTAAAAGTAGCGGTATGTGACGGGTATTAGCCGAATTTTGTAGCCTGCTGCACAGGGATATTTCTGGGTCATGCAGAATAATAAGGTTGATTGCTTCTGGGCAGGTTTGGAATGCCTGTTCGGCATCGTTGGTCTCAAGAATAGTGTAGCCACCTGTGCTTAATAACTTAGAACTCAGCTTTAGCTGTTTATCGTTATCGCAGATATTCAGAATAGTTGCTACATTTGCCATGGCACCATCCTCGAGCTAGCGCGAACTAAAAAATTTTTCAATAGCGAAAGTGGCCGTAGTGGCGGCTCTTATTTACTAAATATATTGTTAATCAATAGTCTACCTTGCATTAACCTTTATAGAACCATGGGTAAATTTTGCTTGCCAGTTGTCTGAAATTTTCTTTTGCTGTAAGTAAATTTATTTTTCATTTCAAATGAATGTTCCCGCTTATGCCTCTTGCCCACCTTCAGCATAAATATAGTAGGGCGGGTGAAACCAGCGTATTGATTGAGTAATACTGAAAAAAATGCGGGTTTCACCCGCCCTACGATGTTTCAACGCTTGCAATAGATCGATCTAAGTTGATAGGATTGGGGTGAAACCCACGTATTGATTGAGTATCGCTCGCAGGTTTCACCTGCCCTACAAAATAAAAAACAGCGTGTGGTTTTAAAAAATCTATTTAGATAGGCGTGGTTAAGCAAGAAACATAATCAGGTGTTTCTTACTGTTCTTTTATTTGAGGTGGTTAATCAGTGGGGCAGAGAGTTGGCATGCTTAAATTTAAAGAAACAGTGATCTGATTATATTAACTATTTGCTTATATTGTTTTTGGGGCGCACTGGATTGCGCCCATAAAAAAACGGAGGGTTTCCCCTCCGCTTTTTATTGTGCAGCTTGCGATTAATGAATATCGCGCCAGTATTCTTTCTTCAGCAGATAGCTGATTGGAATCATAAAGAACAGCAAGAATAGTAGTACGCCGTAGCCAATTTGCTCACGTTTAACCTGAGCTGGCTCGCCCATATAAACCATATAGTTCACCAGATCAGCCACACGATGGTCGAATTCCGTTTGATCGAATTCGCCATTTTCTGCAGTTTTGGTGAGGCTACCTGATTTAACGAGTTTGAGCGTTTTATGCTCGTGCTCGCCTTCTTTTTTGACTTCTAAAATCTGCTGACCTTGCAAGTCCCACAATACGTTTGGCATGCCGACTTTATCAAAAGTCAGGTTGTTCCAGCCGGTAGGGCGGGTGTCGTCACGGTAAAAGCTGCGCAAATAGGTGTAGAGGTAATCTGCACCACGTGAGCGAGAAATCACCGATAGATCAGGTGGCGTAGCACCAAACCAAACCTTAGCGTCTTTGGCTTGCATCGACACTTTCATCAAGTCCCCTACCTTGGTAGTAGGGAACATCAGATTAGCTTTGATCTGGTCTTCTGTCAGGCCGATGTCTTGCAGGCGGTTGTAGCGCATGGCTACCGCACCGTGACAGGACAAGCAGTAGTTAGCGAAGGTTTGTGCGCCACGCTGCAGGCTTTCGGTATCGCGCAGATTAATCGGCGCTTTATCCAAATGCACATCGGTATTGGCTTGGCTGCCAAAGCTAACGCTGGCCAAGAGGGCGAACAGCAGTGTATTGAGTGTTTTTTTCATGTCGTCCTCCCCTTAGTGCATCGTTACGCGGTCAGGAACCGGCTTGGTCTTATCAATCTTGGTATAGATAGGCATGCCCAAGAAGAACACAAAGTAAACCACCGATAGCACCTGTGCAATCACGGTACGCACATTGGTTGAAGGCAGCGCACCCAAAATACCAAGGCCGATAAAGGCAATCACAAATAGCGTGAGCATGGTTTTGTAAATTGGGCCACGGTAGCGGATCGATTTAACCGGAGATTTATCTAACCAAGGCAGCGCCGCAATAATCATGGTTGCCGCACCCATCGCCAATACACCCCAAACCTGTGTGCCAAGGAAAGAAGGCACGGCACGCAAGATGGCGTAGAAAGGGGTGAAGTACCAAACCGGTGCGATATGCGCAGGGGTTTTCAGTGCATCAGCCGGATCAAAGTTAGGGTGCTCAAGGAAGTAGCCGCCCATTTCTGGCGCAAAGAAGATAATGGCGCTAAATACGGCTAGGAACACGGATACGCCGAAAATATCTTTCACGGTGTAATAAGGGTGGAAAGGAATACCGTCGAGTGGAATCCCCGTTTTTGGGTCTTTCTTCTTCTTAATTTCTACGCCGTCTGGGTTGTTAGAGCCTACTTCGTGCAAGGCCACAAGGTGGGCGACAACCAGTGCCAGCAGTACCAGCGGCAGTGCAATCACATGCAGGGCAAAGAAGCGATTAAGCGTGGCATCAGACACCACAAAGTCACCCCGAATCAGTACGGATAGATCTGGCCCAATAATAGGCAGAGAGCTAAACAGATTCACAATAACTTGTGCGCCCCAGAATGACATTTGGCCCCATGGCAGCAAATAGCCAAGGAAAGCTTCAGCCATCAGACAGAGGTAAATCATCATGCCAAATACCCAGATCAGCTCACGTGGTTTTTGGTAAGAACCATAAATCAGGCCACGGAACATATGCAGGTAAACCACCACAAAGAACATCGATGCGCCGGTAGAGTGCATATAGCGAATCAGCCAGCCGCCCGCCACATCACGCATGATGTATTCGACTGAGGCAAAGGCGACCGAAATATTAGTACCTGGAATGAAGGAGCCATCTGGCTTGTAGTTCATGGTGAGGAAAATACCGGTGACAATCTGAATCACCAATACCAGCATCGCCAATGAGCCGAAGAAGTACCAGAAGTTAAAGTTTTTTGGTGCGTAGTATTCGGAAATGTGTGCTTTCCAGGTGGAGGTCAGCGGGAAACGCTCATCCACCCAGTTGAGGGCCTGTTGGCCCATCTCTTGTGCTTTGCTCATGGGTCAGGCCTCTATTTATCGTCACCAATCATTAACCGCGCTTCAGTAATGTATTTGTGCGGTGGAATGACGAGGTTTTTCGGAGCTGGAACGCCAGAGTACACGCGGCCAGCGAGGTCGAATTTGGAGCCATGACATGGGCAGTAAAATCCACCTAACCATTCTGGGCCTAGATCGGCAGGGGCCAGATCAGGGCGGAAGGTTGGCGAACAGCCCAAGTGCGTACAGACGCCAAGTGCTACCCAAATTTCGGGTTTAATCGAGCGGGCAGCGTTGTTGCAGTATTCTGGCTGCTCACTGGCTGCAGATGTTGGGTCCGTTAGTTTGCTATCGAGCTTTGGTAAGTTCGCCAGCATTTCTGGGGTGCGTTTCACAACCCAAACTGGTTTACCCCGCCATTCGGTGGTCACTTGTTGGCCCAGTTCAAGCTTACTGATATCCAATTCTACGGGGGCACCCGCGGCCTTGGCTCGCTCGGAAGGAAAAAAACTGGCAATAAAAGGCGTGGCTACACCCGCCCCTGCTACCGCTCCGGCAACGCCCGTGGCGATCAGCAGGAATCGCCGTTTGCTGTTATCTACTTGCTGGTCACTCATAACCCAATCCCTGATTGACGGCTAAAACCACCAAATTCTACCTGAAACGACAGGGGAACTTAAAGCTTTGCGCGTATGTCATCGATAATTTATCTTGCTCCTAGCTGATAGCGGGCCCAGGAACAAGCGTAAGTACGTAGTTTTGTGGAAGTTAATATCGCTTTATAGCCAATATCAACCGATCATTATAATTTTGCTCTAGGCCCGTGTTCTGGCTTAGAACAAGCGTAAGTCTGTAGTTTTGCAGGTATTTTACGCGTTATTAGCAGTGTAATGCACCTGCTGGTATTGCTTTCTTTGCCCTATGGTGTGGCCTTGGCATGAGTGTAAGTCTGTAATTCTTCGTGTATTTTATCCGCCACAGCATTGGTTATTTCGCTGACGTTTTCACGTGCGGTTCCTGGTGCTGTGATCTGCCAAACCCGTGCGGAAAGTTGGAAACCGCCATCAAGGGGGGATAGTAGGTAGCTCATTCTTGCTTCGGTGGCCTGCGTTACGTTCGGAATTTTCATGCTGAATTCTAGCCGCTGTGCAGTTCTGCGCTTAAGTTGCATGCCTTTTTGTTTACGATATTGCACGATGTCATCAAAAATGGCTTGGGCTTGCCGATCTTTAATCACAATGATGTTGTCGCTGATGTTGGGGAGATTGACGGCGCTAGGGACTTTATTGCTTGGGGCCGGTGGTGTGCTTTGAGTGCTAGGTGTGCTGGCGCAAGCGGAAAGCAAGGCGATGGAGCTTAAGGTAATTAAAAGACGCTTCATTAGACAGGATTCGCAAGGTCAAGATGAATATGTTCTAGCCCATATTGGCTGGCTAGGTGCTGACCGAGTGCTTGAATGCCGTAGCGCTCGGTGGCGTGGTGCCCAGCGGCAATAAAACTTACACCGCTCTCATTGGCCAAGTGGGTGACAAATTCGGAAGCTTCACCGGTGATAAAACAATCAATGTTTAAAGTGGCTGCTTCGTGGAAAAAACTTTGTGCGCCACCAGTGCACCAAGCCACACGTTTGATGATGCGCTCATCTGCACCAATCACCAGCGGAGATCGTTGTAATTGCGCATCAATTTGCTGTGTGAATTCTGCCAAAGTTGTGGCTGTTTTTAGCTCGCCGAGCCACGCTAGCTTTTGATCGCCAAATCGTCCGGTTTCACTGAGCCCAAGTCTTTGGCCCAATTGTGCGTTATTACCCAGCGTTGGGTGCGCATCTAGTGGAAGATGATAGGCGAGTAAATTGATGTCGTTGGCGAGCAGCTTGGCGATACGAGCCTTTTTGCTGCGGGTGATGCAGGCGTTTTCACCTTTCCAGAAAAAACCATGGTGCACCAATAAAGCATCGGCGTTTAAGTCGATTGCCGCATCAATTAAGGCCAAGGAAGCCGTCACCCCTGTGACAATACGTTGCACCTCGGGGCGGCCTTCAATTTGTAGCCCATTTGGGCAGTAGTCACGCCAACTGTCTACAAGTAGCAGTTGTCCGATATAATTTTCTAGATCTTGTCGTGCTATGGGCATTTCAACAGCGCCTTGGAAATCATGAAAAAACTTTGGTTAATTTTCGCACAAACTACGACTGCAGGTCTTGCGGTCTGGTTCCTTGTTTCATTACTCCGTCCTGATTTAGTGCGCCAACCCGCGCCAGCGCCGGTGGTTGCCGTGCAGCAAAATCACTCAGACTTTGCATCGGCCCCTGCTGTGGCATCGTATAGCCCTGCCGCAAAACTGGCGATGCCTTCGGTGGTAAATATCTACACCGCCAAAGAAATGAAGAAGCAATTGCCACCTTTATTTCAAGATCCGCGCTTTAAGCGCTTTTTTGGCGATCGCTTAGGTGGGGACGAGCAGCGTGCTTCTAGCTTAGGCTCGGGCGTGATTGTCTCTGATCAAGGTTATATCATCACCAATAATCATGTGGTTGAGTCTGCTGATGAGATTGAGGTGGCTTTGTCGGATGGTCGAACTGCCTCTGCCAAATTGATAGGCGCAGATCCTGATACCGATTTAGCCGTGATTAAGATCGAGTTAGATCATTTACCTGCAATTACTTTTGCCAATGGGGCAAAAGCAGAAATTGGCGATGTGGTATTGGCGATTGGCAATCCATTTGGCGTGGGGCAAACGGTGACCATGGGGATTATCTCTGCCTTAGGCCGCTCTGAATTGGGTATCAATACCTTTGAAAACTTTATTCAAACCGATGCGCCAATTAATCCGGGCAATTCTGGCGGCGCTTTGGTGGATACCAAAGGCCATTTAGTGGGCATTAACACTGCAATCTACTCTAAAACAGGCGGCTCCTTAGGGATAGGCTTTGCAATCCCGGCAACTACTATCCGTCAAATCATGGACGCATTGATTAAAGACGGCAGTGTAACGCGGGGTTGGCTAGGGGTAGAGATGCAAGAGGTTACGACGGAGCTGGCGGCCTCTTTTCATCTGGCCGAAGCTAAAGGTGCTTTGATCGCCGGTGTAGTACGTGGTGGCCCTGCAGATAAAGCAGGCTTAAAGCCTGGTGATATCCTGCTGAAAATTGGCAGCGATGAAGTGCAAAATGCCTCTGGAATGCTTAATTTGATTGCAGCATTTAAGCCAGAAGACGAGGTGGTGATGCAGGTGTTCCGCAGGGGAACACCTGTATTGTTAACGGTTAAATTGGGTAAGCGCCCAAAATTTAATCGGCAGTAGTTGTGTAAATAAAGCAAAAAAATCCACGCATTTGCGTGGATTTTTTGCTTTAGGCTAGCAAGGAGGCGCTACAGCTTGGTTGCTTCCCGTATCAATGAAGCCATCGCTAATCCAGCTGCCTGCGCTTAGGCGGTTCCAGAGTTGAGTTCGCCCCCATACGCCATCTACCCAGTCACCTTGAGTAGTGCAAGCAATGGTGACGGTTTCACCTTTTCGCAATGAGCCAACAATGGTGGAACTGAGCGAGGGAGACTGGCGCAGATTAACGCTGCTCTCATTGTTGCCTGGTGTGGCTATGCCTGAAGGCAAGGAGCTACCCGCGCCAAAGTTGAGTAGTTCACCCCCTACATTGACGCGATTACCATTGCGTGAGGCATAGCCTTGGTAAGGGGCACTGCCTTCACGAAATAACCAGCCACCAATTACCTTGCCATCAACGGGGGTTTTATTACTGCCTTGCTTTAGGGCAAAGTGAACGTGCGGCCCCGTGGTGGAGCCACCGCAAGGCAGGCCCATCCCGATTTTCCCCAGATAAGTGCCCTTGCTGACCGCCGCACCATTGCCCAGATTGGTTAGATTCTCCATGTGGTAATAACTGCTGGTGAAACCATTATCGTGAACAAGGGTAATCAGCCCGCTGCCATTACGTAAGCAACTTTGATAAATGAGGCCATCACGTGGGGCCAGTACTCTGCCATTACCGCCTGCAAAATCCAGAGAATTAAATGGGCGGCTGGTTTGATCATCGCCATGCGGCCCGCCTGTTAGTCGCCATGCGGTGCCTTCTGCCCAAGGCAGGCCAAGCCCTGTTTGTATCTCCGCGAGGGGGGCACTGCGTTTTTGGCGTTGATTCACGCTCTGGGATTGCAGTAGCAGCTTTCTTTCATTGGGGGCAAAGAGTGCATCAGGTGCTTGTGTGAGTAATTGCCCATATTGCTCGCTGCCCTCGATGGCGACCCGCCAGTGGTTCGCAATGTATTGCGCCATAAACAGCCGTGTTTCGGGCACATCGTCAAGGTGTGAGGGCAGGATAAGGGTGGCACTGCCCAAAATCCACTGCTTATCAGGGTGAGTTTTTTGGATTTCAACCAGAATCCCCTGCTGAACAGTGGGCTGTAGCTGCAAGAGCATGGCCTGGCTGGCCGCTTTTTGCAGCTCGGGGCTGATTTCTGCCGCTGGGGCAGGGCTAAAGAGAGTGGCGGATAAAATGAATAAGGCAAGCTGGGTAAGGCGATGACTACGCATACAGACCTCCTTTGATAAAGGATGCAAGCGGCCTAAACGGTGTGTTAGTCCGCGACAAGGCTTCGCAATTCTATTTATGTTAAACAGAATTGCGAAAGCGTATGGTCAGGTTTTGCGTGGTGTAAGTCAATGTTTTATAGTGGGTTATAAGTATTTGGCTCTGCATTTGCTACCGGGTACGGTAATACGGCTTAAAATGGCACACTGAGGGCACCAATGTCCTATAAGTAGGTTATCCGCCTTTGCCATCCAGATGTGTCCGCGTTGGCACTGCCACTCCATTTTTGTTTTTACATTTGTGTAGTGTGTCGATAAACAAACGCCACCACGGCTGGCCGCAAGTGACTGCATGTGTTCTAGCGTGTGATAGCGGCGCTCACGATCACAAACACCGCAACCAACACCTAATTTAATACTGCCAGTTGTGGCAGTCCATTCATGGCCTTTTCTACAACGCCAGCGTACACGGACAGCCGTACTGACATAGCCAGTCTCCAAACAATAAATACCGCGCGTCTCAATAATGTTTTGCAATGTTTTTGCTCTAGCTAGGCTTTTGCTGCAAAGAGCGCAAAAGCTGCCATACAGCAAGGGTTCAACCACCATTGTCCAAACATGTCCTTGATTGCAGCGAAAAGCGAGCTGGGAATAGCTATTTGCATAGTGCTCGGACAAGCACTCTCCCCCCCAAGCCTGTGCAATACCTTGTATCACCTTTAGACACGTTTGCTGCTCTGAGGCATGATCCTTACTGCCTGTTTTCATTGGCACCCATTTGCCAATTGCCTTTTGGACAGCAGCAGGCAAAAGTGCAAATTTACGCTCCCGCCAAGAACGGATATCCCCTATTTTACAAACTGAACAAAAATGTCCATTAATAATGAGAGAAGGTTTTTTTTGCCACACATGCCCATTGGCACAACGAAAAATCAGATGTTTTTGTATGCCTAAATACTGATCAGACAAACATTCACCTCCCCACGCTAAGGCGATTTTATGCATGATTTTTAACTGAGCGGGGCGTAGTTTGAGGTCTTTGCTCTTTGTAATCTCTTCCCCTTGAGTAATGGCCTTTTGTACTGCGGAGGGAAGCAGTTCAAATCCAAGTCTGCGGGTGCGGGTACTGGTTTTTTTCATGACAAAAGATACTTATACAATTAAGACTTACCATTATTAGAAATGCTTGAAATCAACACCGCCCCACAGCTGGTTTTATGTCCTTCATAAGCCACGGGAACGCCATCAATTGTATCATCAGGATCGCCTTCTACGATCACACAAACACCATGCCCCGGCAGTGGGCAGGTGCAGGAATCGCCTTTACGTGCCACGCGTAAACCATTAATGGTCACGTTTGCGCTGCCGCTAATCACTTTACCGCCGTGGCTGGTATCCGAGCCTTCAACAATCACATTGGGCATGTTATTTACCTTCAAGTTTAAATGGAGCGAAGCTTAAAGCCCTGCCAGCAAACTTAGCTGGAACTTAAGCTTCACTTATTAGGTGTGCGATTGCTAAAGAAAGAATGCACTTCAGTTTTCACATCACCTTGCTAACAAACGGATCAGGGTCGTTGGCGTGATTGGTGTTGTAGGGGTTAGGTTTATTCTTGGCTTTTTCTGCGGCAGTAGGGGGCGAGATCATGATGATACTGGCCCGCTCTGGCTGACGCAGGTTTACCGTGGCGCTGACGCCACCCTTGTGATAGCTGCGCATGGTGC